>NZ_SCMZ01000019.1:0-74314 GCF_005503285.1 Sphingomonas sp. 2SG | reverse complement strand
GACCAGGCGAGCAGACCGGAGCCTCTGCAACCGCCGCCCCCGGCGCCGGTTGCAGAGGCTCCGGTCTGCTCGCCTGGTCCGTTCATCGTGTTCTTCGAATGGGACAAGTCGGACGTTACGCCTGAGGCCGCGTCGATCCTCGACAACGCCGTCAGCCAGTACCAGAGCTGCGGTAACGCGCAGGTCATGCTGGCCGGCCACGCCGATAAGTCGGGTTCGGCCAAGTACAACGTCGGCCTGTCGCAGCGCCGCGCGGACTCGGTGAAGGCGTATCTCACGTCGCACGCCATCCCCGCCGGTGTCATCTCGACGGAAGCGTTCGGTGAGAGCCGTCCGCGCGTCGATACCGCCGATGGTGTTCGCGAAGTGCAGAACCGTCGCGTGGAAGTCACCTACGGCCCGGGCGCCGGTCAGTAAGACCAGCTCCTACCGCAGGAATGCAAATCGGGAGGTCGGCGCGAGCCGGCCTCCCTTTTTGTATGTCGGCGGTGCGGCGACCGCGACGCCGTTGCTTCACGGCCGCGCGCGGACGACTGTTCGTAGCAGCGGGAAGACTGGCAATCGGCGGGCGTTCGGCTAGAGAGCGGCGGGGTTCATCCCATCCGCCAAGAGGGTAATCGATGCGCATCACGATGATCGGTTCGGGCTATGTCGGCCTGGTGTCCGGGGCCTGTTTCGCCGATTTCGGCCATGACGTGATCTGCGTCGACAAGGACGAAGGCAAGATCGCCGCGCTCGAGGCGGGGCGGATGCCGATCTACGAACCGGGGCTGGAGGCCTTGGTGGCGACCAACGTCGCGGCCGGCCGGTTGACCTTCACCACCGATCTCGCCGCCTCGGTGGCCGGTGCGGATGCGATCTTCATCGCAGTGGGGACGCCGTCGCGTCGCGGCGACGGCCATGCCGATCTCAGCTATGTCTTCGCGGCCACCGAGGAGATCGCCGCGGCGGTGACCGGCCCGACGGTCGTCGTCACCAAGTCCACCGTGCCCGTCGGCACCGGCGACAAGGTCGAGGCAATCCTGCGCGAGAAGCGGCCCGACGTCGCGGTCGCCGTCGTCTCCAACCCCGAATTCCTGCGCGAGGGCGCCGCGATCGGCGACTTCAAGCGCCCCGACCGGATCGTCATCGGCACCGACGACGAGGCGGCACGCAAGGTGATGCGCGGCGTCTATCGGCCACTGTATCTCAACGAATCGCCGATCCTGTTCACCGGGCGGCGAACGTCCGAGCTGATCAAATATGCGGCGAATGCGTTCCTCGCGACCAAGATCACCTTCATCAACGAGATCGCCGACCTCTGCGAGGCGGTGGGCGCGAACGTCCAGGACGTCAGCCGCGGCATCGGCCTCGACAATCGCATCGGCGCCAAGTTCCTCCATGCCGGCCCCGGTTATGGCGGGTCGTGCTTCCCCAAGGACACGCTCGCGCTGCTCAAGACCGCCGAGGATTTCGAAAGCCCGGTCCATATCGTCGAGGCGGTGGTCAAGGTGAACGATAGCCGCAAGCGGGCGATGGGGCGCAAGGTGCTGCACGCGCTGGGCGACAGTCCGAAGGGCAAGACGGTCGCGTTGCTCGGCCTGACGTTCAAACCCAATACCGACGACATGCGCGACGCGCCGTCGATCGCAATCGCACAGGCGCTGCGCGACGCCGGCGTGACGGTACGCGCCTATGATCCCGAGGGGATCGAGCCGGCGCGGCGGATGATGCCCGAGCTGACCTATTGCAAGGACGCCTATGAGGCGGCGGCCGGCGCGGATGCGGTGGTGATCGTGACCGAATGGGATGCGTTCCGCGCGCTCGATCTGCCCAAGCTGGCGTCGATCATGACCGCGCCGGTGCTGGTCGACCTGCGCAACGTCTATCGCCGCGACGATGTCGAAGGGGCGGGGTTCGCCTATACTGCGGTCGGGCGCTGATCCTCGGCGAGCGCTGCGGCCAGCCAGTCGGGCCGCAGCGCATCGCCGATCGCCTCGATTCGGCGATGCTCGATCATCAGGCCGAGATCGGGATAGGTCGCGCGGGTGCGATCACCCGGTTCACCGAGCGGGGCGACGATCAGGCGGCGGTTGACCTTGGCGCGATGGTGCATCCGCGCGGTATTTTCCTGGCCGATATAGCAGCCCTTGGTGAAACTCACGCCGTTGAGTTCGCGGGCGTTGCATTCGAGCCACAGGGTCTCGCCGCTGCCGAGCTCGCCGACGCCCTCGACGACGCCGAGCGACAGACGGTGCGCCTGCCAGCCGGTCGCCGCCGCGGTGGCGGGCGCGATCCAGCGCCAGCCGAGGTGCGCGAGGCGCGGATCGGGAACGCCGCGGCCGGGTTCGCGCGACCAATGGACCGCGAGGCCATCGTCGCGCGCGATCGTGATCGCCCGGCGTAGCCGGTAGAGGCCGAGGCGCCGGACCAACGCGTCGACCTGCCCGGCTTCGGCGTCGAGCAACAGGTCGTCGCCATCCGCCCAGACGATGAAGTCGAACAGCGCCTTGCCCTGCGGGGTGAGGAGCGCGGTCCAGACCGGCAGCGCGCCCATTACGTCGTTGGTGACCAGCCCCTGGAGAAAGCCGCGGACGTCGTCTCCGCTGAGGCGGACGAGCGCGCGATCGGAAAGGGTGGTGTTCATCCGTCTTACCTAGTGTCCGATCGGGCGTCATCAAGCTGGCGGCGTCGGCCCGTCGCCGATAGGGAGGGGCATGACCGATCGCCTGACCATCCGCCGCCCCGACGACTGGCACGTCCATCTGCGCGACGGCGCGATGCTCACCGCGGTCGCGCAGTACACCGCGCGCCAGTTCGCGCGCGCGATCGTCATGCCCAATCTGACCCCGCCGGTGACCGATCTGGCGGCGGCGGCGGCGTATCGCGAGCGGATCATGGCGGCGCTGGGGGAGGGGGCGGACTTCACGCCGCTGATGACCTGCTATCTCACCGACGGCGCCGATGCCGGGATGATCGCCGAGGGCTATGCCGCCGGCCTGTTCGCGGCGTGCAAATTATACCCTGCGCATGCGACGACCAATTCCGCCCACGGCGTCACCGACATCCGTCGGCTGACGACCGTGCTCGAGACGCTGCAGCGGATCGGCATGCCGCTGTTGATCCATGGCGAGGTCACCGATCGCAGCATCGATATCTTCGATCGCGAGGCGGTGTTCGTCGATCGCGTGCTGACGCCGCTGACCCGCGACTATCCCGCGCTCAAGATCGTGCTCGAACATATCACCACTGCCGAGGCGGCGGCGTTCGTCGCCGAGGCGGCGCATCCGATCGCGGCGACGATCACGCCGCAGCATCTGCTGATCAACCGCAACGCGATCTTCGACGGCGGCCTGCGCCCGCACGCTTATTGCCTCCCCGTCGCCAAGCGCGAATCGCACCGGCTGGCGGTGCGGCGTGCGGCGGTCTCGGGCAGCCCGCGCTTCTTCCTCGGCACCGACAGCGCGCCGCATGTCGTCGGCGCGAAGGAATCGGGATGCGGCTGCGCCGGCATCTTCAACGCGCCTTATGCGCTCGAGGCCTATCTGCGCGTCTTCGACGAAGAGGGCGCGCTTGACCGGTTCGAAGGCTTTGCCGCCGAACATGGTGCGCGCTTCTATGGCCTGCCGCTCAACGGCGGCACGGTGACGCTGGTCCGCGCGCCTGTCACCGTCCCCGATCGGATCGGCGCCGGGGATACCGCGGTCGTGCCGTTCATGGCCGGCGAAACGATCGGCTGGCGACTGGACGTCTGAGCCGCCAGCCGCCGCCCGATCAGAAGGGCATCCAGCGCGCCTTGCGCGTGATCTTCATATAGCCGACGTTGACGCCGGCGCGATAGCCGACGCCCAGCCGGATCGGGATCAACACGATATTGCCGCGGCGCAGATAGGTCGCGGCGAAACCGCCGACGAAATATAATCGCCCCTCGGCCGCGGGAAAGCGGTGGAACAGATCCGCGGTGTCATAGAGATTGTAGACCAGCACGAACACCTTGTTGGCATCGCCGCCGGCGTCGAAGCCGATCGACGGGCCGGTCCAATAGACCGGCTGCTGGCCCTCGACCTTGTGGCTCATGATCCCCGAGCCGTAGCGCAGCCCGACCACGAACGCGCCCGCCGCCTCGCGCCCGGCGATATAGGCGTTGGGCTGACCCTGTTCCTTCAGCACCTTTTCCAGCAGACCGGCGAGCCCCGCCGCGCCCTTGCCGAACACGCCTTCGCCAGCGGCGAGCAGGTCGTCGCGCTGATAGGTGTCGGCGGCGCGATTGACCGCTTCGACCCTTGCCTCCTCCGGCACCGCGGCGGCCGGCGGGGCGGACGGGGCGAAGCCCGGCTGCGGGGTGTCGTCTCGCGCGGCCGGCGGATCGGCGCGTCGCGGCGCCGATTGGGCGGGCGTACGCGCCGGGGCGGAGGTGGCGAGGTCACCGTCGATCGCGCGATTGGGATCGATCGTCGTCATCTGCGCCGGCGCACTCGCCGCCAGCAGGCTCGCCGCCGCCATGGAAAACCCGAACACACGCATGCCTACCCCCTCGGACAACCCGATGCGCGCGAGGTTAACCATCGTCGCGCTTGCCGGGCAATGAACGAATGGCGGGATGCCGCGAAATTCCGTCGGATCGCACGACCAAGCGCGGTTGATCCGCCCGCCCACCGCCGCTATAGCGCCCACTCTGCCGCATCCGGAGACGTGGGTGAGTGGCTGAAACCAACGCTTTGCTAAAGCGTCGTACGGGAAACCGTACCGAGGGTTCGAATCCCTCCGTCTCCGCCAGCCGGTCTGCTCTCACAGCGATCGTATCGCCCTCCGGGCCGAGGCGTCTGATTTGCGGGCTATCTTCGGCAGTAGCGATAGCGTGATGCAGCGGATGCTTGCCCGACGCTGTTGTGGAGCGTGTGGGCTTTCAGCACGCCGGACCTACCATTTCGTCCGCAGCGTCAGCCCATAGGTGCGCGGGTCGCCCAGCGTGCCGGTGATCGCCCCGGTATTCGCCGCCGACCGCGACAGGAAATAGGCCGCGTCGGTGATGTTGCGGCCCCAGAGCTGGATGTCGAACCGGCCGTCGAGCGCGCGGACGCCGAAGCGGACGTTGACGAGACCATAGCTCGGGATGGCCGAATAGCGGCTGAGGCTCGCGCTGGTGTTGGTGCTGCTGCGATAGCTGTAATCCGATCCCAGATAGAGTTCGGTGTCATGGCCGTCGGTCGGCGCGATCGGCACCTTCACCTCGCCGCCCGTCGATGCCGCCCATTTCGAGACGCCGGGCAGGCGGCGGCCGCTGAGATCGCAGATCGTCCGGCCGGTGATCTCGATCGGGCAGGGCGCGTTGGCATAAGAGACATAGCGCGCATCGTCATAGGTGCCCGAAGCATAGGCCGACAGCCAGCGTGCCGGCGCGATGCGCACGTCGCCCTCGAAACCGCGGGTGCGGACCTTGGCGGCGTTGGTGAAGAAGCTGACGCCGTTGCGCTCGATGTCGACGATGGTCGTCTGATAATCCTTCACGTCGGTCCAGAAAGCGGCGGCATTGGCGGTGACACGACCGCCCGCCCAACTCGTCTTCAGCCCGGCCTCGTAGCTGTCGATCGTCTCGGGGTGGATCACCGGATTGGCGGCGAACTGGCCGGTGGTGGTGATGTTCGCCAGATTGAGGCCGCCGAATTTGTTGCCGCGCGCGTAGGTGACATAAGCGAGCACCGGGCTGGCGACCTTCCACGACAGCGTTGCCTGACCCGACAGACGCTCGGCCTCGGTCGATGCCGCATAGGCATTGGCGACGCCGTAGCGTGCGCGGATCGCCTGTGCCGCCGCCTGTTGCGCCGGCGTCAGCGCGGCCAGCGAGGCGCCGGTCGCGCGCTGGTCGAAATAACCCGACTTCGTCTCATAGGTATAGCGCAGTCCGGTGGTCAGATCGACCGCGCCCGTGACGTGCCAGGTCGTCTGCGCGAACGCCGCATAGCTGTCGGTGACCGGTCGCGAGTGGCTGACGACGTCATAGCCGTTGAGCGCGGCGGCGCCGACCGCGGCATTGGTGGTCGGCGCGAGGAACCAGTCCGCCGCGCGGCTGCCGTACAGATTGACCGCCTCCGCTGCGATCGACTGATAGAGATAATAGAGACCCGCGACGTAATCGATCCGGCGGTCGCCGTTCGAGGCGATGCGTAATTCCTCGCTGACCTGCTTCTGGTTGTTGCTCTGATGGAAATCGGCGCCGGCGTCGAGCGACGTGCTGTCGCCGTCATTGTGCGGATACCAGTTCCAGGCGCGATATGCGGTGACCGAGGTCAGCGTCGCGCCGCCGAGATCGAAATCGGCGGTGACGTTGATGCCGTGCTGGTTCATCTTGTAACGCGGATCGGCATTGGCGTCGGTGGTGCGCGCCGCAATGTCGGTCGACACCGGCGAATAGCCGAGCCGGGCGGCGCGGTCGTAGTAATTGTTCGCGAACACCGTGCCATTGTCATAGGTGCGGATCGCACCGAGCAGGATGTTGCCGGCGGTGAACGAGGATTGCCGTCCCCAATCGGCGATCAGGCGCAGCTTGACGCGGTCGGTCGGCTGGAACAGCAATTGACCGCGCAGATTGAGGTCGTGGAAGTCCTGGCCATAGCGGCCGTCGAAGCGGTTGAAGGTGAACCCGTCGCGATCGGTCTTCGACAGGAACAGCCGCCCCGCCAGCGTATCGGTCAGAGGCCCTGCGATATAGGCGTGGACCTGGCGAAAGTCGTAATTGCCCAGCGATGCGTCGCCGCCGGCCTCGAGATCGAAGGTCGGCGCTTTGGTGGCGACGACGATCGCACCGGCCGACGTGTTCTTGCCGAACAACGTGCCCTGTGGGCCGCGCAACACCTCGATCCGATCGAGATCGGCAAGATCGAAGACGGTCTGCCCCGGCCGCGCGAGATAGACGCCGTCGAGATAGACGCCCACCGCCGGTTCGAGCCCGTCGTTATAGACCGCGACATTGTTGCCCAGCCCGCGGATGTTGATGCTGGTGTTGCGCGGATTGGTGTTGGTGACGACCAGACTGGGGGTGAGCTGCTGGAGGTCGCGCAAATTGTAGGTGCGGGTCGCCTCGATCTGCGCGGCGCCGAACGCGTTGATGGCGATCGGCACGTCCTGGCTGCGTTCCGGTCGCCGGCGCGCGGTGACGAGGATGTCGCCGCTCGCACCGCTGTCCGCTTCGTCGTCCTGTCGTTCGGTGTCCGGTGTGGCGGCTTGCTGCTGCGCGAAGACGGGAGCGGCGGTCAGGACGGCACTGGCGAGAAGGAAGGACCGGACGAAGGGCGTGGACATGGGGCGGCTGTGCTTTCGTGGCGCTGGCGCGGCGGCTGCCGCATCCCCTTTGGGTAGAAAGATCACCGGCCGTAACGAAAAGCATGAATCCCCATCGGCTTGGTAGGAAATCTTTATTGAGGCTTCGGGGGCGGTGGCTATGCGTGCGTGGACCATCGCAAGGGAGCAAGCATGACCGTCAGACAGATTCTTGCAGCGACGTCGGCGTTGGTCGCGGTGGCAAGCGCCGCGCCCGGCGTCGCGGCCGGACAGGCGACGTCCGCTGCCGTATCGCCGGCCCCGGCGTCGCAGCGCCAGCCCAACTTCCTCGTCATCGTCGCGGATGATCTCGGCTGGTCGGATCTCGGCGCGTTCGGCGGCGAGATCCAGACGCCCAATCTCGATACGTTGGCGCTGTCGGGCGTGCGCTTCACCGGCTTCCATACCGCACCGACCTGTTCGCCGACGCGTTCGATGCTGATGAGCGGCGTCGACAATCACGAGGCGGGGCTCGGCACGATGGCCGAGTTGCTCGGCGATGCGACGCGCGGGCGGCCGGGATATGAAGGCTATCTCAACGACCGCGTCGCCTCGATCGCCGAATTGTTGCACGCCGGCGGCTATGTGACGGTGATGGCGGGGAAATGGCATCTCGGGCTGACCCCCGAGCGCGAACCCGCCGCGCGCGGATTCGAACATAGCTTCGCCCTGCTCCAGGGGTTGTCGAACCATTTCGGCGAGGATCAGAACGCCGCCTGGGCCGCCGCGGGCTATGCGCCGAGTTACCGCGACGACGGCAAGCCGGCGGCGCTGCCGAAGGGCAGCTACTCGGCAGATTATTTTGCGGATCGGTTGATCGGCTATCTCGACGGTGCGGCGCGGGCCGGCGATGCGCGCCCGTTCTTCGCCTATCTGCCGTTCACGACGCCGCACTGGCCGTTGCAGGCGCCGGCGGAGACGATCACCAAATACAAGGGACGGTACGACGCGGGCTATGAGGCGTTGCGTGACGCGCGGCTCGCACGCCAGAAGCAGCTCGGCCTCGTGCCCGCCGATGCCGTCGCGCATGCGACGGAAAAGGTGCCCGCCTGGTCGTCGCTCGGCGCCGAGGGGAGGGCGATCGAGGCGCGGAAGATGGAAGTCTATGCGGCGATGGTCGACCGGATGGATCAGAACGTCGGCCGGGTGATCGCTGCGCTCAAGCGGCTCGGCCGCTATGACGATACGATCATCCTGTTCTTCGCCGACAATGGTCCCGAGGGCAATGTCATCGAGGCGCCGAGCCCGCGGTTCAAACCGGCGACGCCCGGCGCAGCCGCGGCCGACGCCCCGAAGCAGCCCGAGCCTGCATTGGGCATCGACAACAGTCTCGCCAATATCGGCAGGGGCAGCAGCTACGTCGGCTATGGACCGGGCTGGGCGCAGGCCAATTCGACGCCGTCGTGGCTGGTCAAGGGCTATCCGACCGAGGGCGGCATCCGGGTCAGCGCGTTCGCGGCGGGACGCGGCGTCAAGGGCGGCGGCCGCATCGCCAACGCCAATCTCGACGTCCGCGACGTCGCGCCGACGCTGCTCGATTACGCAGGGCTGCGCCAGCCGCAGCACTTCGCCGGCCATCCGATTTTGCCGCACGAGGGGCGCAGCCTGCGCCCGGTGCTCGCCGCGGAGGCGGCCGGCGTGCGTACCGCGCAGGAGCCCGTCGGCTACGAATTGTTCTTCCGGCGCGCGCTGCGCAAGGGCGACTGGAAGGCGGTCTACCTGCCGGCGGGGACCAATCGATATACGCGGCAGGGGGTGAGTACGGGACGCTGGCAGCTCTTCAACGTCGCCGCCGATCCCGGCGAGACCAGGGATCTCGCGGTGGCGGAGCCGGGCAGATTGACCGAGCTGGTCGCCGCTTATGATGCCTATGCCAAGGCGAAGGGGGTGGTGCCGTTGCCCACGGCGGAAACCGCCGCCGCTCCGGCGGCGCGGCCGTGACGCGCGGGGGTGCGCTGCTGCTGGCGCTGGTCGCGCTGACCGGGATCGGCGCGCGTGCCCCGGCGGTGACGGCGCGCTGCCTGACCGGGGACGCCCGCGTCTTCATCCCGGCGGGTGCGGTCCTGCTCGGCGAGGATGGCGACGGGCGGCCGGGGCAGGCGACCCCGGTCGCCGCCTTCTGGATCGATGCGCACGAGGTGACCAACCGCCAGTTCGCCGCCTTCGTCGCGACGACCGGCTATCGCACCCGCGCCGAGCGCGACGGCGCGTCCGCGCTGTTCGTGTCCCCGGCGCAGCCGGTGTCGCTCGACGACGCATCGCGCTGGTGGCGGTTCGTCAAGGGCGCTGACTGGCGGCATCCGCAGGGGCCGGGCAGCGACCTGTCGGGCAAGGCGGACGAGCCGGTCGTCCATGTCGATCGCGACGATGCGGTCGCTTATGCCGGTTGGGCCGGCGGCGCGCTGCCGACTACCGAGCAATGGGAACGCGCCGCGCGGGGCCGTCAATATGCCGGTCGCGCGCCGATGGATTGGGCGTTCCCCGGCGGCAAGCCGCGCGCGAACGTGTGGGAAGGCGTCTTTCCGATTCGCGATACCGCGGACGACGGCTATGCCGGCCTCGCCCCGGTCGGATGTTTCGACGCCAACGATTTCGGCGTGTACGACATGGTCGGCAACGTATGGGAATGGGTCGCCGGGCAGGATGCGGTCGGGCTGGTGAAAGGCGGCAGTTTCCTGTGCGCGGTCAATTACTGCGCGAACTTCCGCCCGGCGGCCTATCAGGCGCAGGAGCATGATCTACCGACATCGCATATCGGCTTCCGCATCGCGTATCGGAGTGAGCGGGCATTCTGAATACTGACGTGAAGGGGCAATATATGCCGACCCAAAAGCCGGCGGCTCGATCGCCTAAGCCGCGTCTCGCAGCGTCTGCAGCACGGTATGGATCACGGTCTTCTCACTACCCGCTGCCGCCGTCTCCAATTGCTCCTCGAGTTCTGCCGCACGTACGCCGAGGTCCTTTTGCCCGAACATCGCAGCGGAGCCCGCGAGCTTGTGGAGCAGTCCGGCAAGCTGCTTGACCCCCTCGTCATCCACCCGATCGTCGTCGTCGAGCCGCTTGGCGAAGGCGAGCAGTTCCGCCTTGCGCGCGTCGAAGCGCGCTTGCAGCGCCGGACTGATCTTGAACGTCGGCGTGACGAGGACCTTGGCGGGCACGGAGCGCGTCCATTTCTGGACGGCGCGAGTGAGGATCGCCAGATCGAGCGGCTTGGCGAGATGATCCTGCATCCCGGCGTCGAGGCATGCGGCGACGTCGTCGGCATAGGCATTTGCGGTCAGCGCCACGATCGGTAGTCGATCGGCGGTGATCCCCGCGGACCGTATCGCCCTGGCAGCGTCCAGCCCGTCCATGACGGGCATCTGCACATCCATCAGCAGCAGGTCGAAGCGCGCATCGGCGGCGGTCGCCGCCTGCACGGCGCGCAGACCGTTGTCGACGATGACGCAGTCGTGGCCGAGCCGCGACAGCATCGCCTTCATCAGGACCTGATTGACGTCGTGATCCTCGGCGAGAAGGATGCGGAGCGGGCGCTGCTCGGTCGTCCGGGCGGCGATCGGCATCGCTTCCCGCTCGTCGGATTGCGCCGGCAGCAGCGGCAGGCGAAGCGTGAACGTCGTGCCGATCCCCTCGTCGCTGGTCAGTTCCAGGCTGCCGCTCATCAACGCCGCGAGCTGCTTGCTGATCGCCAGGCCGAGACCGGTCCCGCCGAACCGCTTCGCCGTGGAATGTTCGGCCTGGGTGAACTGGTCGAATACCGCAGCCTGACGATGCGCGGGAATGCCGATGCCGGTATCCTCCACGGCGACCTCGAACATCGGCCGCCCCTGTCCCTCGACTCCGTATGCGCGCAGGCACACGCTGCCTGCCGGCGTGAATTTCACCGCGTTCGCCAGCAGGTTCAGCGTGACCTGGCGCAACCGCAGGCCATCGAGCAGCACGCAGACCGGCAGCGCCTCGTCGATCTCGACATCGAGTTGAAGACCCTTCTGGGAGGCGGCGGGCTGCACGAGCTTGATGCAGTTGCGCAGGGCATGGCGCAGATCGATGGGCTCGGGTGAGATCTGCATCTGTCCTGCCTCGATCTTGGAGAGATCGAGAATGTCGTTGAGCAGCCGCATCATCGCCTTGGCGGAGTCGACGATCAACTGCGCCTGATGGCGTTGCTCCGTCGATATCTCGCTGTTGAGCAGCAGGTCGGCGAAGCCGAGAACACCGTTCATCGGCGTTCGTATCTCGTGACTCATATTGGCGAGGAAGCTCGACTTGGCGCGGACGGCGGCTTCCGCATGCTCGCGCGCCGCCTCCAGCTCGGCTTCGAGGCGCTTGCGCTCGGTGACGTCGCGCAGCGACGTGATGATCTCGCGTGGTTCGCCGGTCGCGGGATCGCGGACGAGGCCGGAATGCGCCTCGATCCATAGCTCGTATGCCGGTGTATCGATCCGCTTCGCACGGTAGGCGCGCACGCCGCGATCGACGGTGCCGGTGACGAGCGCGCTATGGAACGATTGCATTTCCGCGCGATCGTCGGGATGAACCGAGGCGCCGAGCCGTTGCCCGACCAGCAGGCTGGCCTTGATCCCGAACAGCTGCTCGACCGATGGCGACGCGTAGATGCAGCGGCCTTTGAGGTCGACGCGCAGCACGGCATCGGTGGCGTTCTGCGCGAGGAGGGACAATTCCGACTCGGCCATCTGGCGACGCAGGATGTCTGCCTCGAGCCGCTCGTTCACGATGCGCAAGGCGTTAAGCCGCCTCCAGCGGTCGTGGTAGACGAGCACGGCGAGCAGCACGATGAGCAAGCCGCTGACGATGAGCCCCGCCTGGATCGGCGCGCGGAAATTCTCGGCATGCTTCAGCCGGATGGCGAGCAGGCGCCGCTCTTCCGCGCTGATGCGCTTGATCAGGTCGATCAGGGCGGCGGTCGCCACATGGCTCTCGGGGCTCGCCATGATCCTGGCCGCGTCGCTCGCCTTGTCCTGCCGGGTCAAGGCGATGGTCTCGCCGATGTCCTTCAGCCTGGTGTTGGCGATCTTAGCGAACGCCTCGACCCGCGCATGCTGATCGGGATTGTCGTTCGTCGATCGGCGAAGCGTCGCCAATTGCCGCGGTACCTTGCGCGAGATTTCGGCGAGCGTGTCGCCGGCCTGCGCGTCGCCGAGGACGAGGGCACGCCGGTACACCTCCGCCCGCAGCAGGTCGACGCGGACGTCGGACAGATGCTCCTTGACGACATAGGTGTGGCGAACCCAGGCGTCGGCCTTCTGCTTCTCGTGGACCAGCCACAGACCGGAACCCGCGCAGCAGATCAGCAGGACGAGCGCGACGACGAGCGCGACCTGCGACCTTACCCTCTCCGTGTACATTTCCGCGCCTCCCGTGAGACGTCGTCTCTATGGCGGGATTGGTTAAGGCCTTGTTGAACCATTGCTTCTTAATGATGGACGCGCGGGTTCAGGGTGGCGCGTCGCTTTGAACCCCCAATGTCGAAACCTGGAGCGAGACACTAATGGCCCGGATCATCATCGCCGACGACGACGAGATCGTCGGTGAAATCGCCCGCGATGCGCTCATCTCGGCCGGCCACGGCGCCGGGCTCGTCCTCGATGGTGGCGAAGCGCTCAAGATCATCAAAGCGAGAAAGCCCGATCTGGTGATCCTCGATTGCAACATGCCGGGGCTGGCGGGCGTCTTGCTGGTGCAGGAGCTGCGCAAGAGCGCTGCCTTCGCCGATCTGCCCGTCATGATGCTCACCGGGCGTCAGGGCCAGCGCGACGAGGAGCTCGCGCGCTTCGCAGGCGCCAACGATTATATGAAGAAGCCGTTCGACCCCGACGAACTGGTGTTCCGGGTCGAGCAGCTTCTTGCCAAGGCATAGGACCCGGGCTCGGATTCTCCATGTCGGAAATGACGAACGTGTCGCCACGCGAGCACGACGGGTCTCATCGCGGTTCGCCACGTCACGACATGTCTTTCATGCCCGCTAAGCTTCGGGACCATATGGCGTTTGCCGTGATATGGACGGTTTCGTGCCATCCATTGACACAAATCGCCCACATGCGCAGGGCCGGATCATGACTTCGCGCCTTTCCTGCAACGTATCGCTGACGCCCGAGCTGAAGAGCTTCATTTCGAGCAGTTTGACCACGGGCGATTATGCCAACGTCAGCGAAGTCGTCAGGGCGGGCCTTCGCGCCCTGCGCGATGGCCAGGGGCCGATCGCTCGACCTGCGATACAGGGTTGGCCGGTGGCCGGAGGTGAGTGCGGGACGCTGATCCGCAATCGCGACTGGAGCCGTACCACGCTTGGCGCGCCCGAAGGTTGGCCGCACGAGATGCGCGCGACCATCTCCAACCTCGTCAATTCGCCGATCGCAAAGGTCCTGATGTGGGGACCAGATCACATCATGTTCTACAACGATGCCTATCGGGAGATCGCCGGTGATCGGCACCCGCTCGCGCTCGGTACGCCGGTGGCGGAGGCCTTCCCCGAGGTTTGGGACTGGAATGGCCCGGTGCTGGCCGCCGTCCTCAAGGGCGAAACGCAGTCCTATCTCGATCAGCCGATCGTCTTCGAGCGTCCCGGTGGCCCACAGACACTGATGCTCGGCCTGTTCTACACCCCCGTGTACGATGCCGATGGCACGCCCGGCGGGGTGCTCTGCACGATCATCGACAACAGTGTGCGCGTCGCCACCGAACGCAAGCTGGCGGCAAGCGAGGCCGAACTGCGCCGCATCGCGGACGCGGTGCCGATGTTGGTATCCTATGTCGATCGCGAGCACGTCTACCGCTTCGCCAATGCCGACTATGAGGCCTGGTTCGGCATCGCTCCCGAAGCGATGATCGGCAAGCATGTCCGGGAGGTGATCGGCGAGGAGGCGTATCGCTCGCGCGCGGCAGACCTCGATCGGTCTCTGGCGGGCCATGCGGTGATCGCCGAAACGGTGCTTCATCACCGTGACCTGGGGCCGCGCCAGACCGAGATCCGCTACGTGCCCCACGTTGGCGACAACGATACGACGGTCGGCGTCTACATCCTCGGTATCGACGTCAGTGACCGCGCCGAGCGCGAGCTGGAGATCAAGGCCAGCAACAGCCGGTTCCGCACTGCCATGGAAGCGGTTCACGGCGTGCTCTGGACGAACAGCGCCGACGGTCGCATGATCGGCGAACAACCCGGCTGGAGCGCGCTGACCGGGCAGAGTCCGGATCAATATCAGGGCTTCGGCTGGGCATCGGCCGTCCACCCAGACGACTCGGCAGGGACGGTCATCGCCTGGAACCAGGCGGTGACGACCCGCAGCATGTTTGTGCACGAGCATCGGGTGTGCCGCTACGATGGCGAATGGCGGACCTTCGCCATTCGGGCATTGCCCATTCTCGATGGTGCCGGCGAGATCAGGGAGTGGGTGGGAGTCCACACCGACATCTCGCACCAGCGCGCAGCGGAGGCGAGCCTGCGGGAGCATGCGGAGAGTCTGGCACGCCAGGTCCGGCATCGCGAGCGCGCCGAGGATCAGCTCCGGCAACTCAACGAAACGCTCGAAAGCCGCGTCATCGATGAAATCGCGGAACGCCGCCAGGCAGAGGTGAAGCTCGCCCAGGCGCAGAAGATGGAGACCGTCGGCAAGCTGACGGGCGGCGTCGCGCACGACTTCAACAATCTGCTCCAGGTCGTCGGCGGCAATCTCCAGCTGCTCATGCGGGATGTGGCGGGCAACGAGCGTGCCGAAAAGCGCGTCGCAAACGCGATGGCCGGCGTTGCGCGCGGCGCGAAGCTCGCGGCCCAACTGCTCGCCTTCGGCCGCCGTCAGGCACTCGAGCCCAAGGTCGTCAACGTCACCCGCTTCGTGCAGGGGATGGACGACATGCTGCGTCGCGCGATCGGTGAGGCGATCGAGGTGGAGACCGTCTTCTCCGGCGGGCTGTGGAACACCTTCATCGACCCCGCGCAGATCGAGAACGCGCTGCTCAACCTTGCGATCAACGCACGCGATGCGATGGAAGGCCGCGGCAAGCTGACCATCGAATTGGCCAATGCTCATCTCGACGACGCCTATGCGCGCTCCCACGACGAAGTAACGCCGGGCCAATATGTCATGCTGGCGGTCAGCGATACGGGGTCGGGCATGTCGCCCGAGATCATCGCCAAGGTGTTCGAGCCGTTCTTCTCGACGAAGGCCGAGGGCAAGGGGTCGGGCCTCGGCCTCTCCATGGTCTATGGCTTCGTCAAGCAGTCGGGCGGCCACGTGAAGATCTACTCGGAAGTCGGCGAGGGCACCACGATCCGGCTCTATCTGCCGCGGGCGACCGAGGTCGAAGACGTCGAGGTCGTCAGCGATGCAGGACCGATCACGGGCGGCACGGAAACGGTATTGGTGGTGGAGGACGACGAAGAGGTTCGCGCCACCGTCGTCGAGATGCTGACCGATCTCGGCTACCGGGTCCTCAAGGCACCGGAAGCGACGAGCGCGCTCGCGGTCATCGAGAGCGGGGTTCCGATCGACATGCTCTTCACCGACGTGGTCATGCCGGGGCCGCTGAAGAGCCCGGAACTCGCCCGCAAGGCGCGCCAGCGCCTGCCCGACCTCGCCGTGCTGTTCACCAGTGGATATACCGAGAATTCGATCGTGCACGGCGGCAAGCTCGACAAGGGTGTCGAACTGCTCTCCAAGCCATATACCCGCGATGCGTTGGCTCGGAAGTTTCGCCATGTGCTGGCCAATCAGCGCCAGCGGGGGCAGGCGTCTATCCCGACGGCTGCCGTTCCCGAGCTCGTCACCGCCTGCTCGGCACCGATCGCCTCGACGCCGACGCTACGTAGGACGGCGCTGCTGGTCGAAGACGACGACCTGATCCGCGGGAACACCGGCGAGATGCTGGAGCAGGCCGGCTTCGTCGTGGTAGAAGCCGCCAGCGCCGAGGAGGCGTTGATGGCGCTGCAGACCGCCCCCGTCGACGTGCTCGTGACCGACCTCAATCTCCCGGGAGCGTCCGGGCGTGAACTCGCCGAAAAGGCCCGCGCATTGCGCCCCGACGCTACTGTCGTATTCGCAACCGGCGATCCCGGAGCGGTTGCCAACGAGATCGACTGTGTCGTTCTGGCCAAGCCGTACAACGCCGAAGCGTTGATCGCGGCCATCGCCACCCGCTCCGGCACTGAGCCTGCCGCGAGCGCCCTCACGGACATGGCCACTCGCTGATGTGTAATGCACGGGTGTTCCCCGACTTTGAACGCTCGTCCATCTTCGCAAGCGATCGGCTGGTCCCCCATGTCATTGGCACCTGCCGCCTTTCCCGAAGGCTTCTTCTAAGACGGTTTGAGCCGGTTGGCGCGGTTCACCTGAATTCCTTCTTTCGCCCATCCCGCCTGTGATTTGCATATGTCCTTCGATGGGCCGGGTTGAGGCATTGCCGCGGGCAGGTCAGCGAAGAATTTGATACAATAGACGTCCCGGCGCTGATCATACTGCGCCGTGTAGTCGTCCGTTATGGTCGTGATCCGGCGTGGCGTAGCCGCGGCGCCGGTCGATAGCGATGCGATCAGCGTGACCGCCGCCAAAGCCTTGCTCGTGTTGGTCGGCATCATATCCTTCTCCCCGTGAACGCCCGCCACCAGTCTGCGGCGGCTCTGTCCAGAGGTGCAAAATGCGTGCCATACGAGTAACACACCTCGTCTCTCGAGGGGATGGGACCGTGCCTTGCCGCTAGTCACTATTATATGATGAAAAACGCCAAGCTTTGGCGTGCATGCCATCTGCTGCGGGGATGGATCGACGTCAGGAGCCGCTGCAATCACGATGTGATCCCGAGCTACCATCATGCGTCGCCTTCCCCCCGCCGAGGCGGGCATAGAGCGTCGGCAGCACGAACAAGGTCAGCAGCGTCGCCGAAACGAGGCCGCCGATCACGACGGTGGCCAGCGGCTTCTGCACCTCCGCACCCGCACCATGGCCCAGCGCCATCGGCACGAAGCCGAGGGACGCGACCAGCGCCGTCATCGCGACCGGGCGAAGCCGGGCGAGCGCACCGTCATGCGCGGCCTGAACCCGGCCCATGCCCCGGGCCATCAGGTCGTGGATCGACGACACCATCACGAGGCCATTGAGGACGGCGATCCCCGACAGCGCGATGAAGCCGACCGCCGCGGACACCGAGAACGGCATGCCCCGCAAGGTCAGGGCCAGCACGCCGCCGACCAGCGCCAGCGGCACGCCGGTGAAGACGATCGCTGCGTCGCGCACCGAGCCGAGCGCGCCGTAGAGCAGCAGCATGATGGCGGCAAAGCAGACGGGTATGACGAGCAGCAGCCGGTCGCGCGCCGAGGCCAGATTCTCGAACTGCCCGCCCCATGCGACGTAGGTACCCGGCGGCATCTTCACCTGCGCGTCGATCGCCGCCCGCGCGTCCGCGACGACGCCGGCGACGTCGCGGTCGCGGACGTTCGCCTGCACGACGACGCGGCGCTTGCCGTTCTCGCGGCTGATCTGGTTCGGGCCGTCGACGACTGCGATGTCGGCCACCGTCGACAGCGGCACGAAGCCGCCGGCCGACGTCGGCACCGGCACCTGCGCCACCTCGGTCAGGTCCGACCGGGACGCGTCCGACAGGCGGATCACGACCGGGAAGCGCCGGTCGCCCTCGAAGATCACGCCCGCCTCGCGACCGCCGATCGCGGCGCTGACGGTATCCTGCACGTCGCCGGCGGTGACGCCGATCCGCGCCATCGCCATGCGGTTGGGGCGGATGTCGAGCATCGGCAGCCCTTCGGTTTGTTCGACCCGCACGTCGACGGCGCCGCGCGTCTTGCGCAGGATGGCGGCGATGCGGCCGGCGGCGTCGGTCATACCGCCGAAGTCGTCGCCGAAGACCTTCACCGCGATGTCGCCCCGCACGCCTGCGATCAGTTCGTTGAAGCGCATCTGGATCGGCTGGGTGATCTCATAGGCGTTGCCGGGCAGCGTCGAGAGCCGCTGCGCCATGCGCTCCACCAGCTTTTCCTTGCCGAGACCGGGGTCGGGCCACTCGGCACGCGGCTTCAGGATGACGAAAGTGTCGGTCGCGTTCGGCGGCATCGGGTCCGAGGCGATCTCCGACGTCCCCGTCCGCGAGAAAGCGAAGCGCACCTCGGGCTGGCGGGCGAGCATCTTCTCGATCCGAAACTGCATCGCCTGGCTCTGGTCGACCGAGGTGCCGGGGATGCGCACCGCCTGAACGAGGATGTTGCCCTCGTCGAGCTGCGGCAGGAATTCCTGTCCCAACGTGGTGAAGGCGACGCCGGCGAGCGCGAGCGTACCGATGGCGACGCCGAGCGTGGCCCCCGGTCGCCCCATCGCCTTGCCGAGGCCCGGCTCGTAGCGGCGACGCAGCCAGCCGATGATCCGGCTCTCCTTCTCGTCGACCGGTCGGCCGAGCAGACAAGCGATCGCCGCCGGTACGAAGGTCATCGACAGGATGAACGCGAAGACGAGCGCGATCATGACGGTGAGCGCCATCGGCTCGAACATCTTGCCCTCGACGCCGGTGAAGGTGAGCAGCGGCGCGTAGACGAGGATGATGATCGCCTGACCGTAGACGGACGGGCGGATCATCTCGCGCGCCGATGCCGCGACGAGGTCGAGGCGCTGCCGGAGCGGCAGCGGCGCGGGGCGGCCGTGCTGGGCATCGCCGAGCCGTCGCAGCGCGTTCTCGACGATGATGACGGCGCCGTCGACGATCAGGCCGAAGTCGAGCGCGCCGAGGCTCATCAGATTGGCCGAGACGCCGGCGCGCAGCATGCCGACGCTGGTCAGCAGCATGGTGATCGGGATCACCAGCGCCGCGATCAGCGCCGCGCGGACATTGCCGAGCAGCGCGAACAGCACGACGATGACGAGCAGCGCGCCCTCCGCCAGGTTGCGGGCGACGGTGGCGATGGTCGAATTGACCAACTCGGTGCGGTCGAGCACCGGCTTGACGACAACATCGACGGGCAGCGCCCGGCCGATCTGCTTCAGCCGTTCGCCGACCCCGGTGGAGACGGTGCGGCTGTTCTCGCCGATCCGCATCACCGCGGTGCCGACGACGACCTCGTGGCCGTTCTCGGATGCGGACCCCATGCGGAGCGCCTGTCCGGTACGAACTGTGGCGATCTGGCTGAGCAGGATCGGCACGCTTTCGCGCGTGGCGATCACCGTGCGCGCCAGTTCGTCGGCGTTGCGGACGCGCCCGTCCACGCGAACGGCAAGGCCTTCGCCGTTGCGGTTCACGACGCCAGCACCGGCGCTGCTGTTGTTGCGCTCCAGCGCGGTGGCGAGATCCTGCAGCGTGATCCGCATCGCCGCCATCCGCTGGATGTCGGGGACGACGAGATATTGCTTGGTGTAGCCGCCGAGACTGTCGACCCCGGCGAGGCCGGCGCTGCTCTTCAACTGCGGCGTGACGATCCAGTCCTGGACGGTGCGCAGATAGGTCGCCTTGTCGGCGGCCGTGACGAGGTGGTCGCCCTCGGGGGTGATGTAGCTGCCGTCCTTCTGGAGCCCGGGTTCGCCGTTGCGGTGATTGACCTCGTCGAGCTCGCGATACTCGACCGTCCACATGACGATGTCGCCGAGTCCGGTGGCGATCGGTCCCATCTCCGGGTTCACCCCGTCGGGCAGGGTCTCCGCGGCGGTGCGCAACCGCTCGGCGACCTGCGCCCTCGCGAAATAGATGTCGGTCCCCTCGTCGAAGACGGCGGTGACCTGCGCGAAACCATTGCGGCTGAGCGACCGGGTGTATGCGAGGCCGGGAATGCCGGCGAGCGCGGTCTCGACGGTGAAGGCGACCTGCTTCTCGATCTGGTCGGGCGAGAGGGCGGGCGCGACGACGTTGATCTGTACCTGATTGTTGGTGATGTCGGGGACGGCGTCGATCGGCAGCCGCTGGATCGCGAACACCCCGGCGAGTGCCGCGGCGACGGTCAGCAGCAGGACGAGCCAGCGCTTTTCGACGGCGAAGGTGACGATGCCGGCGAGGACGGGGCGGGCGACCATGGCCTAGTCCTCGTCCTTCGCTTGCGCCTTGCCGAGTTCGGCCTTGAGCGTGAACGAGTTGGTCGAGGCGATGCGCTCCTCCCCGGTCAGCCCGGCGGTGACGCTGACCGAGCCGCCGTTGGTGCGGCCGAGCGTCACCGGCATCGCCTTGAATCCGGACGGGGTCCGCACGAAGACGTGCGGCCTGTCGCCGATCATCTGCACCGAGGCCGACGGCACGGCGACGCTGCGATCGCTTTTGGCGGGCAGCAGCACGGAGACGCCGACGGTCTCGCCGACGCGCCAGGTGCCACCGACGTTGTCGATGGTGGCGATCACCGGCACGAGACGGGTGGTCTCGTCGAGGATCGGCGAGACGAAGGTCACACGGCCGTCCTGACGCCGTCCGGCAGACGTGACCTCGACGCGGGTGCCCGGCGCGACGTGACCGGCATCGGCCGGTACCAGCGACATGGTCACCGACACTCTGGCCAGGTCGGCGACCCGGAAGATCTCGGCGTCGGCGGCGATCTGCTGGCCGAGCGTCGCGGAGCGGGCGATCACCCGGCCGGAGATCGGCGAGCGCACCGTGATGCGGTTGAGGGCGTCACCACCCCCGCCGGTGGCCGACAGCTGCTGATTGGCGAGACGCAGCGCGATGTCCGCCTCGGTCGCGGCGGTGCGGGCGGCGACGAGGTCCTGTTCGGGCGATACGCGTTCGGCGAACAGCCGTTGCTCGCGGCGCAGATTCGATCGTGCGAGGGCGGAGCGAGCCCGCGCGGCTGCCACTTCGGCGTTGAGGCTTGCTGCCTCCCGGCTCTCGATGACGGCCAGCGTCTCGCCGCGGCGAACTGGCTGGCCAAGGTTGCGGGTCAGCGCGACCAGGCGGCCGCCGATCGCGGCCGACACGACCTGCACGCCTTGCGGGTCGCCCTCGATGGTTGCGGGAAGCTCGATCGCCCCGGCGACGCCGCCGACGGTCGGACGGGTGACCTCGATGCCGGCGTCGGCGATCTGCTGCGCCGAGAGTGTGGCGGTCGTCGGATCGCCGCTGGCCGCTCCCTTCGTCTCGCCTGCCTCACTGGCGTTCTCGGCGGGCTCGGCCGAGCGGCCGCAGCCGATGACGGCGAGGGTCAGGACCGCCGGCATCGCGGTCTTCAGGATGCGGTTCATCGGTGATCGTCCTTGGAAAGCGGCGCGGCGGCGGTCAGCCGTTCCAGCCGTGCCTGCGCATCGTGATGGGCGGAGAGCGCGTCGATCGCGGCCGTGCGGGTTTCGAGCAGCGTGCGCTCGGCATCGAGCAGGTCGAGCTGTCCGAACTTGCCCTCACGGTAGCCGATGCGAGCGATCCGGGCGGCCTCGGTCGCGGCGGCGAGCGCGGGTCCGGCGGCGTTGCGTGCCGTCGTCGCAGCGTTCTCCGCCTCGGCCTGGGCCGTGGCCACGTCCTGCTCGGCGTCGAGCAGCGCGACGCGCCGCCGTGCGTCCGACTGCTCGCGCTGCGCCTCGGCAAGGGCGATGCTCGCTCGCCCGTTGTTGAAGACGTTCAGCGGGATGGAGATGCCGAACACGGCCGCGACGTCGTTGGTCTGCTCCAGCCGGCGGGCACTGGCACTGACCGTCAGATCGGGCACGCGCTGGCTGCGCGCGAGGCGGACCTGCGCCGTGGCCGTGTCGAGGTCGGCACGCGCCGCGGCGACGGTCAGCGATGCCGACGGCGTCATGGACCGCGACGGGCCGACCGAAGGCACCGCGTCGAACCAGCCGCCATCGAGCCGGCCCACCGGCACGCCGACCAGTCGGGCGAGATTGTCGGAGGCCACCGCCGCCGACCGGCGTGCCCGTTCGAGCGTCCCCGCGGCGGCGATGCGCGCCACGTCGGCGCGCTGCTCCTCGAGCGGTGATGCGCGACCGGCCTGCACCCGGACGCGGGCGGCGCGCAGGACCTCGGCGGCGATGCCGACCTGATCCTCCGCAATGGAAACCCGACGCTGGGCGGCGGCGGCGGCGGTGTAGGTCTGCGTCACCCGCAACCGCAAATCGGCGCGCGCGATCTCGGCCTGCAGGCCGGCGCGTCCGATCTGCGCGTCGGCGACGGCGATGCGGGCGCCACGCTTGCCGCCGCGCTCCACCGGCAGCGCGAGGCCGAGCGTCGTCTCCGACGAGCGCAGTCCCCGATAGAGGCCGGTGCCCGCGACGTTCTCCGCCTCGCCGACGATCGACGGATTGGGTCGAAGGCCGGCGAGGCGGCGCTGCGCTTCGGCGGCGCGGATACCCGCCGCGGCCACGTCCCGGAACGGCGACGACGCGCCCGACCGGTCGATCGCTTCGGCTAGCGTGAGGACCGGCATTGCGGCGGCGGTCTGTTCGGTCTGGGCCTGCGACGACGATGCGCAGGCGCCGGCGGCCAGAACGGCCGCGATGATGCGATGCATGAATTGCTCCCGACGGTAGTGACCCGGACGCGCATGCGCGCGCGCTCGATCGACGCGTCAGGCCTGCGGCGGTCGGAGGCCGGCTTCCGTGTCGTGTCCGCTCAGCGCACGGTTGCGCACTGCGGGCGGTATCGTCGATGCGACGAGCGTCCGGCCGATCATCGTCCCGACGACGGGCGTGTCCACGTGGTGCTCGTGGCAGCTGGCGTGATGGTGGGGGTAGGCCTTGTCCGCGTCGGCAGGAACCTCGTCGCCATCGCCCGGTGCGTGGACGGCCGTCTCGGTCCTGCTCATCTCGATGCCGCCTGTTTCCGCGGCATGCGCCATCCCGGCCCAGGCCGCCAGGACCAGCATCAGGCACGCCAGGAGGGGCACGAGCTTGCGCATGGCTGTGCCTAGCATTCTGCCGGCACCGTGTAACCCCGTCCGGCAGCCACCCTCTCGTCCGAGGTTCTGCCGCAACCGCCGCAAGCCATGGCCGTCGTCCTTCGCGAAGTGCGTCCGACAGGCTATATGCACCCTGTAGCAGCTACAGGGTCAAGCGAATGATGTGGTTCGTCGTGAAGTCGCTGCTCTCGGGTGTGATCGTCGCCACTGTATCCGAGGTGGCGCGTCGCAGCCCGGGGTTCGGCGCTCTCGTCGCCTCGTTGCCGCTCGTCTCGATCCTCGGCATGATGTGGCTGTGGCACGACACAGGTGATCCCGATCGTCTGGCAGCCCATGCGAGCGCGACCTTCTGGTATGTGCTGCCGTCGCTGCCGATGTTCCTCGTCATCCCGTTCCTGATCCGCAGCGGCGTGCCTGTCTGGTGGGCTCTGGCCGCCGGGTGCGCGGTGACGGTGCTGCTCTACACGGCGATGACGGTGTCCGCCTCGAAGCTGGGGATCGCGCTGTGACCCATTTGACGATCGGCAAGCTCGCGAGGGAGACCGGTACGACGGTCGAGACGATCCGCTATTACGAGCGGGTCGGGCTGATCGCCGCCCCGGCGCGGACCGACGGAAACTATCGGTCCTTCCGTCCCGCTGATCTGGAGCGGCTCCGCTTTATCCGGCGGACACGGGACCTCGGCTTCTCGCTCGATGAAGTCCGCGCATTGCTGGACATGGCGATAGAGCGGGATCGGGATTGTGGCGAGGTCGACGAACTGGCCAAACGGCATCTGAACGCGATCGACCAAAAGATCGCGGACCTCGTCGCGTTGCGACGCGACCTCGCCAGCGTCATCGCGCGCTGCGCCGGGGGCACGGTGGCGGATTGCCAGATCCTCCAGACCTTCTTGCCACGGCTTCCCGGCAAGAGCGGGCCGGGCACGGCGAGTTGACCGTCGACTGTCCTGACATCTGTCGGAATATCGCCCGATCTCGAAACACCCTAACGCTTCGCCACGCCGGTCGATTGCCGGATGATGAGCTCGTGGCGATGGCTCCGACATAGGATCGGGGGCGTGTCCTTGAGCTGGGCTACGACCATATCGGCGGCGGCGACCGCCATGTCGAAAACCGGCTGGCGGACGGTCGTGATCGCCGGCCAGGCGATGCGCGCGACTTCCGAGTCATCGAAGCCGGTGATCGACACGTCGCCCGGCACCGTCAGCCCGGCCTCCAGCGCCGCGATCAACGCGCCGACCGCCATGTCGTCGTTCTGCGCGAGGATCGCGGTCGGCCGATCGGCGCGGGCGAGCAGCGTCGTCGCGGCGGCATGGCCGCTTTCATAGGTGTAGAAGCCCGTCGCGATCCGCTCCGGGGCGATGGTGATGCCGGCCGCGGCGAATGCCGCGGCGAAGCCCTGCATGCGCGCGTCGGCGGAGGCATGGGTGGGATCGCCGGTGATGATCGCGATGTCGCGATGGCCGAGGCCGATGACATGGGCGGCGATCTCGCGCGCGGCGGTGACGTCGTCGATCAGGTTGCTTGGTCCCGCCTCGATCAGGCGGGTGGGCGCGATCCGCGCGAAGCGGATGCTCGCCGCGGTCAGATCGGCCATGATCCGTTCGCTGTCGGAGGCCGGCGGCGCCAGCACGACGCCATCGAGCGCCGCCGAGCGGAGCAGCCCGACCACGTCCGCTTCGTGCGCCGAGATCGATGCGATCGGAATGACGACGAGCCGGTAATGTTCGTCACGCAACCGCTCGAGGACGCCCTTCTGCAGATCGACGACGTAACTGGGCGAGGGGTTTTCGTAGACAAGGCCGATCAGGTGCGAACGGCGCTGAACCAGCGCGCGGGCGAGCATGTTGGGATGGTAGTTGACCGCCGCCGCGGCTTCCTTGACCCGGCGGATGATGTCTTCGGTCACGTGCGGCTGGCCGTTTAGCACGCGCGATACCGTCTTGATCGACACGCCGGCGTGGCGGGCGACGTCGACGATCGTCGTGCGGTGATGTCCCTTGACCATGAGGCGGTGTACGTAGCGTCGTCGCTTTGGTCCACTCTGGATGGCGCCGCTTGATTAGCGGCATGCTGTTGACAACGTCGGACAAATTGTATCGAATTGTCTCTGCCGCCAACGAGCGGGACGGGGAGAGAGACCATCCACTACGTCGACTTGCAGACGTTGCAGCGGACGCCGACGCTCGGCGCGACCTGGTATGAGGAAGTCGTCCGCCGCAACCCGATCGTATGAGGCGTGGTATGGCATTCGCCATCGCGGACGACGCGCGGCTGACCGCCTCGGCGATCGGCGCAGAGCGCGAACCGCTGCTCGATGCCGCGGGACTGCTCGCCGATCCCGCCGCGCTGGTCGATGTCGCGGCGGCGAGCCGCTTCACCCCGGCTTATGGCCCGACCGGCGGCTATCCCGGCCTGCGGGCGGCATTGCCTGATGCCTATATCCAGTCGGTCGTCGACGTGCTGGTCGGCCCGATCGCCGAGGCGTTCGGGCTCGGGGCGGTTCGTCCGAACCGCGCACAGGGGGCGTTCTCGCTGGTGACGCTGGCGCCGACGGCCCTGGCACCACCGCAGCGTTCGCCGCACGTCGACTCGGTCGACCCGGCGCAATTCGCGATCCTCCACTATCTGTGCGACGCCGGCGCCGGTGGCACCGCCTTTTATCGCCATAAGGCGACGGGGTTCGAGCGGCTCGATGACTGCCGGCTTGCCTCCTATCGGGCGGCACGCGCGACCGAGGCCGCCCCGCACGGCTATGTCGACGACGGCGCACCCTGGTTCGAGCGGACGATGCAGGTCGGCGCCACGTTCAACCGAGTGATCGTCTATCGCAGCTGCATCCTCCATTCGGGAACGGTGCCGACGCCGGATCGGTTGACCGCCGATCCACGCAGCGGAAGGCTCACCGCCAACATCTTTTTGACTCTGGCTTCGGGCTGATCCGTCCGCGAGCCGATGACGCCCAATGTTGTTTTGTCGCACATAACAAAAGCGCAACAAAACGTCGCAATTTGGTATACTTTTATTGCTATTGACAACGTAGGACACGACAGTAGGTCTTGGCCCCGAGGCAAGCCAGGGTCGCCGACGACAGGCGGCTGCTTGACCATAAGGGGAGGAAGCATGAGGGGATTTTCGCCATTGAGGGCGCTCGTCTGCACGACATCGGTCGGCGCGATCGCATTGTGTCTCACCACGCCCGCATCGGCCCAGGTCGTCGGCGGCGGTGACGACAGCAATGCGCCCGCCACCAATGCGCAGCCGGGGTCAGAAGACGCGCCACGCGCCGCGCAGGACGGTGCCACCACCGCCACCGCGGAAGGGTCGGGCGAGGACATCGTCGTCACCGGTATCCGCGCGTCGCTCAATCGCGCGATCGACATCAAGCGCAACTCGAACGGCATCGTCGACGCGATCTCGGCCGAGGACATCGGCAAGTTCCCGGACACTAACCTCGCCGAATCCCTGCAGCGGGTCAGCGGCGTGTCGATCAACCGCGTCAACGGCGAGGGCGCCGAGGTGACCGCCCGCGGCTTCGGCGGTGGCTTCAACCTCGTGACGCTCAACGGCCGGCAGTTGCCCGCGACCAATTTGCAGGGGGTCGGCGGCGACCAGAGCGTCGACTTCGCCACCGCGACCGGCCGTTCGTTCGACTTCGGCAACCTCGCGTCGGAAGGCGTCAGCACGCTCGAAGTCTACAAGACCGGGCGCGCCGCCATCCCGACCGGCGGTATCGGCGCGACGATCAACGTCATCACCCGCAAGCCGCTCGATTCGCGGCAGTCGGGCCTGTCGGGATCGATCGGCGCCAAGGCGTCGTACGATACCAGCATCTCCAAGGACGAAGACGGCCTGGCGAAAGTCACGCCGGAAGTGTCCGGTCTTCTGAACTGGAAAAATGATAGCGATACCTTCGGTGTCGCGCTGTTCGGAAGCTACCAGAAGCGCAACTCCGCCGCCGCCAGCTCGACGTCGAACGCCTGGAACATCCGGACGATCGACAATCCCGGCGACATCTTCGGCGCCAATACGGTGATCAACAACCGCCCGCCCGCGGGCAGCCTGATCGCCTTCCCGAACGATGCGCGCTACCATTTCTCCGAATCGACTCGCGAGCGCATCAACGCCTCGGGCGTCATGCAATTCCGCCCGGTGGAAAGCCTGCTGCTGACCGCGGATGTGCTGTGGGCGCAGAACCGCCAGAACGAGGCGCGGCAGGATCAGACGAACTGGCTCAACCGGCCGTTCGGCACCGTCACCTTCGACAACAGCCCGGTGCCGACCGCGACGGTCATCTCGCAGGCGGTGCCCGATCCCAAGGACACCGGCTACGAGCAGCAGTTCCGCGCCACCAAGGACAAGCTGGAGGAATATGGCCTCAACGCGGCGTGGGACGTCAGCGACAAGTTCAAGCTGGTCGCCGACATCCAGCATTCCAAGTCGCAGGCGCTGCCCGACGCGTCGAACGGCGCGAGCTCGACCCTGTTCTCGATGGGGGCGAACGTCGTCAATGGGCAGACGATCGACTGGTCGCGCGGCTTCCCGCAGGTCAGCGAGACGATAAACGACTGTAACGCATTGTCCTCGAACGCCGGACCGGGCCGCGTGATCGGCAATTGCAACGGCCAGCTCGACGCCGGCGATCTCGGCACCCAGGTCGCCCGCACCAACTCCGCGCGGCAGATCCAGACGATCAATCAGGCGCAGCTCGGCCTCGGCTGGGATCTCGGCGGCGGCAGCAAGGCCGAATTCGGTGGCAGCTACATCGATTCGAAGCTTCGTTCGACGCGGACCCAGACCACGCAGACGCTGGGTGACTGGAGCATCAGCAATCCCGGCGAGGTCGAGGCGCAGGCCGCAGGCCTGATCAAGACCTTCTGCCTCGTCTGCAAGTTCGATCACTTCAAGCCCGGCGTCACCGGCCCCGGCCTCAATGCCTTCCGCGGCAATGCAGTGGCGCTGAACAACATTTTCTCGCCGCTTTATGCCGCGCGCGGCAATCCCGTCACCGCCGGCTCGGCGAATGACGACAGGATCGAGGAGAAGATCGCCTCGGCCTATGGCCAGCTGACCTGGAAGGGCCAGATCGCCGGTGCGGATGCGACCATGGTCGTCGGCGCACGCTACGAAGTCACCAAGGTGAGGGCGTTCTCGCTGGTCAACGGACCGTCGGCGATCATCTGGACGTCGGACAACGACTTCAACGTGCCGGGCTCGTCGGCGGCGACGCCGCTGTCCGGCCGCGGCAGCTACGACAATCTGTTGCCCGCGATCGATTTCCAGATCTCGCCGTTCGAGAACGTCATCACCCGCGTCTCGTTCAGCAAGACGATCGCACGCCCGTCCTACGGCGATCAGTTCGTCAGCTCGACCGCCGCTGCCGGCAGCCGCGCGACGCTGTTCGGCGGCCAGCCGAATGGCACGACGGGCAACCCGAACCTGCGCCCGCTCGTGTCGGACAATTTCGACATATCCGCGGAATGGTACTTCAAGTCGTCGAGCTACCTGTCGGCGGGCTTCTTCGACAAACGGGTGCGCAACTTCGTCGGAACGGGCTTGTCGAACGGCAATCTGTTCGGCCTGCGCGACGCCACCACCGGAGCGGCAGGCTCGCGATCCGGCACGGCGGCCGAGGCGCTCGGCCGGCTCGGCCTCGACCGGACCGACATCAACCTGTTCAGCTATACGGCCCGGCTGGTCCAGAACGGCGGCAACGTCGCGCAAACCGACGCCGATATCCGCGCCAACAGTTCGGGCACCTCGGTCAACGGCGGCTATTTCGACCAGCTGTCGCGCTCGGTCGACATCACGCCCGACGCCAACGATCCGCTGGCGATCTTCTCGATCGCCTCGCCGATCAACAACCGCGACGCGGAAATCTACGGTGCCGAGTTCGCCGGCCAGTATTTCTTCGGCCGGACCGGTATCGGCGTCGCGGCGTCCTACACGTTGGTGCGCGGCAATGTCGGCATCGACGTGCTGGCGGCGCCGACCGCGGATCAGTTCGCCTTGCTCGGCCTGTCCGACACGGCGAACGCCTCGCTGATCTACGACAAGAATGGTCTGTCGGCACGCCTGACGTACAATTGGCGTGCCAAATACCTGTCGGAGATCGGCCGTGGCGGCACCACCGATCGCAATCCCGTCTTCTTCGCGCCGTATAGCAGCGTCGATGTCAACGTCAGCTGGGACATCAATCAACAGATCGCCGTCTCGCTCGAAGGTATCAACCTGACCAGCGAATCGGTGCGCAGCTACGGACGCTCGGAAAACCAGACCTTCTTCGCGCAGGAAAACAAACCGAGACTATTGCTCGGCGCGCGCTATCGGTTCTGAACTTATCATCGATTACGTCTCCCCTTGGGGTCGCTCTTCGGAGCGGCCCATTTTTTTGGAAGACGCTTGCTGACCCGGACGATGCACGGTACGCCATCGGCAGGGACAGGATCACGATTTACCAAGAGAGATGCTGACGGCGATGAACCGCGTGCTGCTCAACAATATCGATCATGCCGATCTGCGCGTCGCGATCCGCGCTGGCGCGGCGTTCGGCGATGGCGTCAACCAACTGCCGATCTTCCCGTCCGAATTCGAGGAGGCGCAGCGCGTCTTCCCGATCATCTTCCGCGAGGAGAACGGGTCTCTCCAGCCCTATGCGCTGCTGGGTCTCGACCGTGACGAAAACCTGTTCCTCGCGGGTGATCGCTGGACGAGCGACTATGTCCCCGTCTTCCAGCGCCGCGGGCCGTTCTCGATCGCCGTCGGCAAGACGGCCACGGGCGGCGACGACGAACCGATGGTGCATGTCGACCTGGACGATCCGCGGGTCGGCGCACCCGACGGCCTGCCCCTTTTCAAGGAGCATGGCGGCAACGCGCCGCTGCTCGACCATATGACCGACGTGCTGCGGACGATCTTCCAGGGTATGGAAACGACCGCGGCGATCTGCGCGGCGTGGCGCGACGCGGGACTGTTGCGCGCGATCACGCTGCAGATCTCGCTCGACGAGGATCGGACTTATGAGGTGCCCGATATCCTCACCGTCGACCGTCAGGCGCTTGCCGGTCTGTCCGGTGAAACGCTGGAGCGTCTGCACCGTCACGGCCTGCTCGAAGGCGCGATATTCGCCGCGGCATCGCTCGGCAACGTCCAGCGGCTGATCGCGCTGAAGGCCGCGCGGCAGGCGGGCCGGTGAGCGCCGGCGCCATCACCGACCGGCGCGTGGCGGAGGTGGCGGCCACGGACGCCGCCTTTGATCCGGACGCCCTCGTCCGGCGCGGCGAGCCGGTGATCGTTCGCGGCCTGGTGCGCGACTGGCCGCTCGTCGCCGCCGGCCGCCAGGGCAATGCGGCGGCGGCGGACTATCTGCTGTCCTTCTACAGCGGTCGACCGGGTGTCGGCTACACCGCGCCGGTGGAAGCGGGCGGCCGCTATTTCTACGACGAGAGCCTGACCCGCCTCGATTTCGCGGCGGAGCGCGTCGATCTCGCCGCCTATCTCCGTCGCATGCTCGCCGGCACGGAGGCGGGCGCCGCATTCTATGTCGGCTCGACCGATCTCGGCCAGTTCTTTCCCGGCCTCGCAGCGGCCGGCAACGACCTGGCGCTGGACGAGGCGGCGTTCGGGCAGGCGTTGCGCAGCATCTGGATCGGCACGCGCACGACCGCCTCGGCGCATTACGACATGTCGAACAACATCGCCTGCGTCGCCGTCGGCAGGCGGCGGTTCACGCTCTTCCCTCCCGACCAGATCGCGAACCTCTATCCCGGTCCGCTCGAGCCCACGCCGGGCGGGCAGGTTGTCTCGCTGGTCGACTTTCGCGCGCCCGATCTCGATCGCTTTCCGGCCTTTGCCGAAGCGCGGCGGCATGCCCGCGTCGCCGAGCTGGAGCCGGGTGACGCGGTCGTCTACCCCGCTTTGTGGTGGCATCACGTCGAGGCGCTGTCCGACTTCAACGTCATGATCAATTATTGGTGGAATACGGCGCCGGCTTTCATGGATTCGCCGATGACGACGATCCTGCACGCGATGCTAAGCCTGCGCGACCGCCCTGCGCCCGAAAAGGCGGCCTGGGCGGCGATGTTCGACTATTACGTCTTCGGTGAATCCGGTCGTGCCGCCGCACATCTGCCCGCGCCGGCGCAAGGTGCGCTCGCCCCGCTCGACGCGCGTGCGGCGCGCCTGCTGCGCGCCCAATTGCTGCAACGGATCAACCGATGAACGGGCCGGCGACGCCCCGCCGCATCGTCATCGCCGGCGGCGGCACCGCGGGCTGGCTGGCGGCCGCGATCCTGACCCGCCAGCTCGGTCCGTTCGCCGACGTCACGCTGGTCGAATCGGACGAGATCGGCACCGTCGGGGTCGGTGAATCGACCATCCCGACCGTCCGCGCCTTCCACGCGCTGATCGGCGTCGACGAACGCGAATTCATGCAGGCGACCGGCGCCAGCTTCAAACTGGGGATCTCGTTCGAAAATTGGGCGCGCGAGGGGGACCGCTACATCCATTCGTTCGGCGATGTCGGCCAATCGACATGGATGAGCGATTTCCACCATTTCTGGCTGGAGGCGCAGGCGCGCGGCGTCGCCGAACCGTTCGGGTCCTATTGCTACGAGCATGAGGCCGCCGCGGCCGACCGCTTCGCCATCGGCGGGACGCCGGCGCTCAACTACGCCTATCATTTCGATGCCGGCCGCTATGCGCGCTTCCTCCGCGGCAAGGCGGAGGCAAACGGCCTGCGCCGGCTCGAAGGCAAGATCGACCGGGTCGTCCGCGATACTGAAAGCGGCGATATCACCACGCTGATCCTCGACGACGGCACGGCCGTCGCCGGCGATCTGTTCTTCGATTGCACCGGCTTCCGCGCGCTGCTGATCGGCGAGGCGCTCGGCGTCGGGTTCGAGGATTGGGGCGACTGGCTGCCGACGAACCGCGCGCTGGCGATGCAGACCGAGGCGACCGGCCCGGCGTGCCCCTACACGCGGGCGATCGCGCACGATGCCGGCTGGCGGTGGAAGATCCCGCTGCACCATCGCGTCGGCAACGGGCTGGTCTATTGCGCCGACTATCTCAGCGACGATGCCGCGCACGCGCGCCTGTTGGCGACGGTCGAGGGCGCGGCGCTGATCGAGCCACGGCTGATCCGCTTCCGCACCGGCCGGCGCAAGGCGGCGTGGCAGCACAATTGCGTCGCGCTCAGCCTGGCGAGCGGGTTCGTCGAACCGCTCGAATCGACGAGCATCCACCTCATCATGATCGCGCTGACGCGCTTCCTGCAATTGCTGCCGAGCGAGCGGCCAAGCGCCTCGGCCATCGCCCGCTTCAACGTTCAGGCCGCCCAAGAGATCGAGGGCGTGCGCGACTTCATCATCCTCCACTATCATCTCACCGACCGCGACGAGCCTTTCTGGCGCGACCGGAGAGCGATGGCGATCCCTGACAGTCTGTACGACCGCATCGCGCTCTTCCGCGACAGCGCCAACGCCTATCAGGCTGATCACGACCTCTTCCGCGTCGCGTCGTGGCTGCAGGTGATGCTCGGCCAGCGCCTTGCCGCCGCGAGCCACCACCCGCTGGTCCGATTGATGCCGTCCGATCAACTGCGATCCGCCTTGCGGGATATGCGCACGAGGATCGCGCGGTCCGTCGACGGTTTGCCATCGCATCAGGTTTTTCTGGATGGCTACGTTCGACCAGCAGCCAATTGATGTGAAAAACACCTAATCGGCTCGATGCAACTCGAGACAATTAGATGCGCTGGGTGGTGGGTGTCCGATCTGGATCGTCGCGGCATCCGACCCCTCTGCGGGGTCGGATGCAAGTCGACATACAGGGCGCAGCAATTAACCGTGCGGGCGCATCACCACTTTGATGACGCCATCTTCCTTGTCGCGGAACTTGGCGTACATTTCGGGTGCGTCCTCCAGACTGGCGGGATGGGTCACGACGAAGCTCGGGTCGATCTCGCCGGCCACGATCTTCTCCAGCAGCGGCTTGGTGTAGCGCTGCACGTGGGTCTGGCCGAGCTTGATGGTCAGACCCTTGTTCATCGCCGCACCGATCGGCAGCTTGTCGCCCATGCCGACATAGACGCCGGGCACCGAAACGGTGCCACCCTTGCGGCAGCTCATGATCGCCTGGCGCAGGACGTGAACGCGATCGGTGGCGAGCATCATGCTGGCCTTGACCTTGTCCATGACGGCATCGGCTGCGCCATGTCCCGCCGCCTCGCAGCCGACCGCATCGATGCAGCTGTCGGGGCCGCGTCCCTTAGTCCGTGCCTGCAGTTCGTCGTAAACGTCGGTCTCGACGAAGTTGATCGTCTCGGCACCGCCAGCTTCCGCCATGGCGAGGCGTTCGGGCAGTTCGTCGATCGCGATCACGCGACCCGCGCCCATCATCAGTGCAGAGCGGATGGCGAACTGGCCGACCGGGCCGCAGCCCCAGATGGCGACGGTGTCGCCCGGTTCGATCTGCGCATTCTCGGCGGCCATGTAGCCGGTCGGGAAGATGTCCGAGAGGAACAGCGCCTGATCGTCGGTGACGTTGTCGGGGATCTTGATCGGGCCGATGTCCGCCATGGGTACCCGGAGGTATTCGGCCTGACCACCGCAATAACCGCCCAGCATGTGGCTGAAGCCGAACAGGCCGGCGGGCGAATGGCCCATCGCCTTGGCGGCCATCTCGGCATTGGGGTTGGTCCGGTCGCAGGCGGCGAACAGACCCTTGCGGCAGAACCAGCAGTCACCGCAGCTGATCGTGAACGGCACCACGACGCGGTCGCCGATCCTGAGATTGGTGACTTCCGAGCCCAATGCGACGACCTCGCCCATATTCTCGTGGCCGAGGATGTCGCCGGCTTCCATCGTGGGCTGATAGCCGTCGAGCAGGTGGAGGTCCGACCCGCAGATCGCACAGGCCGTGACCTTGATGATCGCATCGCGCGGATGTTTGATCTCGGGGTCCGCGACGGTGTCGACGCGGACATCGCCCTTACCGTGCCAGCATAATGCGCGCATGATTTCTCTCCGTATGACCAGGAGCTCCGCCCGGATCGGAAAAGCGACTGTATAAACCCAACGCGCTGCTTCGCGGAATGGACCCGGAAGTAATGTCCGTGGGAAGGAACGTCCGCCTTTCCGGTCGAGGCCGACGTCTTCGCGCGCGCTGAACGCCGTCAAGGAGCATCTGGGCCGGACTTAAAACTCCGTCTCTCTGATACGAACGGTCAAAGCCAGTTCGTCGTGTGCCGTCAGGACTTTCAACAGCCTCGCCGGCCGCACGAGGTGGCCGTTTTGCCGCCGCAACCGGGGCAAGCCGCGCATGCGCTGCCGTCCAGAACCCGACTGGGGTCAGCATGGCGGACCGTAACAAGGCCCGGCGCGTGTCTTGAAAGTGTAGGTCAGCCCCCTGTCGCGGATACAGATCGTCCTTAAAAGGCGGGGCATTCCATGTCGATCGATCCGCCCAGCCCATTCCACGCTTGTCGCTACACGTCGGGAAACAGGGAGATGGGCGTGCGGCCCCGAAATGCTGCGGGGGTCACGTTGACCGCCTTGGGGGCAGATTGCACAGCATGACCTGACGAGTAGGAAAGGGCGGCCTCGTGCATCCAGCGGCGAACTTCGAGCTGATCATCGGCATGTTCCTGGTGGTGGTCGGGCTTCACTATCTGGCTCGGCGCGTGTCGCTGCCGCCGGCAGCCGCACTGATCGTCGGCGGATGCGCGGTGGCCTTCGTTCCGGGCGTGCAAGGGATCGCGATCGACCCGGAGCTGGTCCTCGTCCTGTTTCTTCCACCCCTGCTGATGGACGGTGCGTGGTTCACCGCCATCGCGCCGTTCCGAAGGCACATGGCCGGCATCCTGTCGCTCGCGGTCGGTGCGGTCTTCTTCACGACCGCGGTCGTGGCCATCGTGACCAAGGTGCTGATGCCCCAATTGCCATGGGCCGCCTGCGTCGCTTTGGGTGCGATCCTGTCGCCTCCCGACGCGGTATCGGCACGCGCCGTGTTGCAGCGGGTCAGGCTGCCGCGGCGGCTGACCACGCTGCTCGAAGGCGAAAGCCTGTTGAACGATGCCGCCGGGCTGGTCCTGTTTCGGTTCGCAGTGGCGGCGGTGCTGACCGGCGGCTTCCATCTGGGGGCGGCGACCGGGACCTTCTTCCTGCTGGTCGCAGGCGGCATCGCGGTGGGGGCGGCGATCGGCGGGTTGTGGGTGGCCCTGCTTCGCCGGCTCGGCGACGATACGCTGATGATCGCGGCGACCGTGCTGGTCTGCTGGAGCGCCTATATCGCGGCCGAACGGCTGCACGTCTCCGGTGTCATCGCGGTCGTCACCGCGGGCCTGACCTGCGGCTGGTTCCAGCACGTCGTCTTCGACGCGCGTGTGCGCATCCGGGCGCTGGCGTTCTGGCAGGTGCTCGTGTTTCTTCTCGAAGCTGCCGTCTTTCTGCTTATCGGCCTGTCGTTCCGGGGCTTGCTCGACCGCGTGGGCGGGCTCGGCATGGTGGTGGATACGATGGCACGGCCCGTGCTGCTCATCGTCGCGGCGGTGATCGTCGCGCGCTTCCTGTGGATCTTCGGTGTCGATGCCGGCCTCACGATCCTTCGTCGCATCGGGTGGACGCGCCGGCAACCGCTCGGGCCACGCGCGGCGGTGGTGATGAGCTGGGCGGGAATGCGCGGCGTGGTGACGTTGGCGGTCGCGCTGTCGCTGCCCGAGGCGATGCCGGCGCGGGATTTGATGCTCGTCACCGCCTTTGCCGTGATCCTGGTCACCGTGCTGGTGCAGGGCACCTCGCTCGGCTGGATCATCCGGACGATGAAGCCGGCGGAAGACGGCAGCACGCGACCGCCGCTCGATCTTCATGCCGCCGAGACGATGCTGTTTCGGGCGCAACTGGCCGTCGTGGAACGCGAGGCGGTGGCGGCCGATGGCACGGTCATCCACCCGCAGCTGTTGCGGCGCTACCGGACCCGCGCGACGGCAGCGGATGCGTTCGACGGCACGGCCGAGGAGCGCGACGTGGCGATCGCGAGCCATTTCGACGTCATCATCGCCGCCGTCACCGCAGGCCGCGCCGAACTGGTCCGGCTGCACCGCGCCGGGCGTATCGACGACGAGACGCTCCACGACCTCGAACATGACCTCGATCTCGAGGAACTCGCCGCCGCCGCCGCGAAGGGCTGATCGAACGACGGACGCTGCGCGGCGATCCTCGCGGCAGACGGGATCCCGTTTACTTGCGGATCGTGACCATGGCGACCGGGTTATCCTTGGTGGACGCGTTGGCGGCGATCGTCTTGACCTTCACGGCCTTGGGTTTGCGGGCTTCCTTATTCGACTTGTGCTGGCTTTTGGCCATTGTCATCATCCTTCGGGCGAGGCGCCCGGTCCTGCGGTACACCCTTCCACCTGGATCGTTGCACGCCATTTCGGTTCGCCCTCGGGATCGGCTGCCGAATCCATGCCTTGGACGTTGGAGAGCGGAACAGGAGAGCCTTATGCCCGACGACAAGCAGACGATTGGAAGCGCGAAGGCGGACGACCGCGGCGAGGCTATCGACAAGGCCGCACCTCGTTCGGAACACCGCACGAGCGCCGGCAAGGCGGATGATGGCAGGGGGCAGAGTGATACCGGCCGTGCCGACCAGACGGACGACAAGGCCGAAGCAAGCGACGAGGCGGCTCGGAAGGCCTTCGATCCGGACGCGGAACAGGCGTAGGCACGTCATCATCTTGCAGGGGCCGGCAGAATGGGTAGGTTCCGCCGATGGCTGATTTCGACGACACGTTCGATCCGGAACTGGGTGCGGCATGCAACCGCCTGGCCGCCTTCGTCGAGCCTCTGCCCGAGGGTGCGGTGATCGATCCCGTATCGCACCTCACCGAGCGCGACCTCGCTCTGATCCTCCGCCGTCTGTACGCCACGCGTCATGGCGAGGCGGTCGACGCCGGTGCGACGCATGCCAGGCCGCGGCGGGAAGGCCGCGTATCCGTGCCCATCACCGCCAAGACTTGACCCGATACGGATGCGTGGGCTGCCCGGTTTTATGGGTCGGTAGAGAAGCATCGCATCGATGCGATCTTGGGTCTATTTGACGGATTTGAGCGGTATCGATCATCAAAGTGGCTATTTAACCACTGGATAATCTCGATCATCAACGATGCATGCGTCACCGGGAGAGACGTGTGCCAAGCGAAGAATCGAGAGCCCTTCGGATCTATCACGAAACGCGGTGCGCACAGGAGAAGGCGCATATGCGTCGCGCGCGTTGCGCCAGGTCCGCGATCGCCCACGCGCATCTCTTCAGCCTGCACCGGATGCGAAGCATCGATCTGACGTATCGTGATCCAGACCGTCGCGACGATGGATGACAACGGGCATGCCGCCCATAGCGGACGCAAGTTGTTTCTCGTGCCTCCGCCGCGCGTGATCCGGTGATCGTCGCAATCGCCGCGTTCAATGTAGCCGGCGATAGAGATTACGGCGGTCCGGCATCCTCTTCTGGACTTCCCAAGGCTGCGGCGGCGGGCGAACTAGGTATATCCGCTGACACCTATAGTGCTTCTCGATCATTGATGGCGGTCGTTGCAGCGATCATCATCACGTCGGCTGCGCGATTCCCCCTAATGAGCCGTAGCCCGCGTCCTGTTGCTCTTTTGACCCAGCGTGGCAGGACGCGTCCTTCCATTGCCATGACCCGAACAGCCCGCGCTCGAGGCGAAGCTGAACCGCGTCCGTCCGGCACGTTCACGACCGATGCAATCGTCAGCGGTCATGAAGTGGCATGGCTCGCCGACCAACCAGCAACCGCGCGCGGCGCAACACCGAACAAAAGCGTGAGCCCAAGCACGAACGCCCCAAGTGGAGACAACGGCTCAGACGCTGGTGGCGGATCATCATCGGTGGCTTCTGACGGGCTAAGATCGGTCGTATCGAACACCGCTTCTTCGCGTAATCTTAATCCGACGATGCGATGAGAGCGATCCGGAGCGCAGACTCCCTGTTGCGTACTGGAGAGTGTGCCGGCGCTTCGTCCGTTTCCCCACCTGACAGGCGGACGGAGCGCCACGCGCCGGCTTGGGTGCCTCCTGCCCGGGCAAGCCCGCACCACCGACGGTCAGGTCAGATTGCGAGATCCTTGTCGCCGATCGGCCATAAGATGTTGCGGGGCCTCGATCGTAGCTGGCGCACGCAGCGCAAGGCGGATAGGCGCGAGCAATGGGTGAGATCGAGAGGCTGGTCCCGTCAGGGGTCATCGAGCAATGGGTGTTTCACCTGCGGCGGCAACGTTCGCGGGCGCAGGATGCCTTATGGTTGCTCGATCAGGGCTTCACGATCCACGACGGCCGCGACGGTGTCCCGACGGCGGACGTGAGCGAGCGCTGGCGGCGTGAGCAGGCGACGGTGATCGACGAGGTCAATCACCTGCTGGAACTGTACGACCGCATCAACCTGCGATCGTCGGAGTTCGTCGCGGCCGAGCGCAAAGCGGGCCGCAGGTCGACCGATGCGCAACGCTTGCAGACCGAGCCAACCATTTGACCGACCTATTGGGGATAAGCGACCAGGGCCTATGAACAGGGACAATGAGATCGGCACCATCGAGCGCGCCTTCCAGCTGGCCCGATCCGGGGCCTGCCATTCGGTCGCCGACATCCGCGCGCAGTTGAGCGCGGAAGGACGGGATGGCGTCCACGGCCACCTCAACGGGGCAAGTATCCAGCGACAGCTGCGCGAGGCGCTGGCTGCGCGCGGCATCGACGCCAAATCGGACGATGAAGACTAAAGGGCTGCGGCACGAGCTGAGATCCTCTGAGCGTCTGGTCGTGGGGCAGCGTATCCGGCCAGAGCCATAACGCAGGGTAAGCGGCGCTGCCGGCGCCGAAATCGTCGATCTTGGTAGATGAACGACTGCTCGACATTGGCAGGATTGTCGGTAGCCTTTCCGCAGGGTGCATGCGCGACGCGATCGCCGTGCTCGTAAGGGAGCCGGTCTCGGACATCCGTCCCACTGGTCCCGCATGCGGAGAGAGCCATGGTTTCCCGCCGATCTGTTCTATTGGGCATGTCGATGTTGCCGGCCTGGCCTGCGCTCGCCCGGGAGGCGCAGGATCGGATCGACGACCTCATCGGGCGCATGACCATCGAGGAGAAGGCGGGGCAGTTGTCCTGCTTCTCCGATACCATCCGGCCGCTCGGACGCCCGACCAACCCGGGTGAGGCTGCGCGCGACGCCGCTGCGATGCTGACGGCGATCCGCGCGGGGCAGATCGGCATGCTGTTCAACGGCCATGGCGTCGCGGGTGCCCGCAAGGCGCAACGGGCGGCGTTGCAGAGCCGGCTCGGCATTCCACTGGTCTTCGCGGCCGACGTCATCCACGGCTATGAGACGATCTTCCCGATCCCGCTGGGGGAGGCGGCGGCGTTTGATGCTGCCTTGTCGGAGCGGATCGCACGGGCGGTGGCATCCGAGGCGACCGCGGGCGGCCTCCACTGGACGTTCGCACCGATGGTCGACGTTGCCCGCGATCAGCGCTGGGGCCGGGTTGCCGAAGGCGCCGGCGAAGACGTCCATCTCGGCTGCGTGCTGGCCGCGGCGCGCGTACGAGGGTTCCAGGGCGACGATCTGTCGGCGGACGATGCGCTTTGCGCCACCCCCAAGCATTTCGCGGGTTATGGCGCCGTCGGTGGAGGCATGGAATATGGCGCGGTGGACGTGTCGCCCGCGACGCTACGAGCCGTCCATGTCCCGCCGTTCGCCGCGGCGTTTGCAGCCGGTGCCGGCGCGGTGATGGCGAGCTTTACCGACGTGAACGGCATACCCGCCACCGCCAACCGCCCGTTGCTGACCGGTTTGCTGCGCGACGAACTGGCGTTCCGCGGGCCGTGCGTCTCCGACTATCAGGCGGATCTCGAGCTGATCGCGCATGGCGCCGCCAGCGACGAAGCCGACGCGGCGCGGCGGGCGATTCTGGCGGGTACGGACGTGAGCATGCAAAGCGGCCTCTACAATGCGCATCTGCCGGCATTGGTGGCGGCGGGGCGGGTGCCGATGGCGCGGGTCGATGAGGCGGTGCGACGCGTGCTGGGGCTGAAGATGCGGTTGGGGCTGTTCGATCGACCATTTCGCTCGCTCGACCGTACCGCGGAACGGACCCGGATCGGCACGTCGGCGACACGCGCGCTGGCACGGGAAGCCGCCACACGTGCGGTCGTTCTGCTCCGCAACGACGGCGACCTGCTGCCGCTGTCGTCCGCAACCAAGCGTATCGCATTGATCGGACCGTTCGGTGACGACCCGGCGCAACTCGACGGCCCGTGGAGCTTCGCCGGCTACCGGCGCACGGGCATCGATCTGGCCACCGCGCTGCGCGGCAGGATCACCGCCCCGACACGCTTGATCGTGGAGCCGGGCAGCGGGATCGAGGCGCCGATCCCCGGCGGGATCGATCGCGCCGTCGCGGCTGCGCGGGGCGCCGATATCGTGTTGCTCGCGATCGGCGAAGGCGGTGACATGTCGGGGGAGGCGAACAGCCGCACATCGATCACCATACCGGTCGCCCAACAGGCGCTGGCCGATGCCGTCGCCGCGACGGACAGACCCATCGTCGTGCTGCTGCGCCACGGCCGGGCGCTCGCGCTGCAGGGAGCGGTGGCGGCAGCGCCTGCGATTCTGGCGACCTGGTTTCTCGGCTGCGAGACAGGGCCGGCGCTGGCCGACATCCTGTTCGGCGACGTCGAGCCTACCGGCCGGCTGCCGGTGAGTTTCCCGTTCGCAACCGGTCAGGAGCCCTGGTCCTACGATCGGCTCCCCACGGGGCGGCCGCCACCAGCCGAACCGCAGCCACAGGGTGGTACGGGCAGGTGGCGCGATGCACCGGATGCCGCGCGTTATGCGTTCGGCCATGGCCTCGGTTACACGCGCTTCGCGCTCGAGACCGTCATCGCCCCGCCCGTGCTGGCGGACGTGAGCGACGTGGTCGTCACCGTCCGCAACATCGGCGCACGGCGAGGGACGCATCTCGTGCAGCTGTACGTGCGTCAGCGCGTCGCCAGTCTCGCCCGGCCGGTGCGGCAGTTGAAGCGCTTCGCCCATGTGACCCTCGACGCAGGCGAAAGCCGGGCCGTCGCCTTGCCCCTCGGCCCGGCGGATCTGGCGATAGTGGATGGCACGGGCGCGCGACGGATCGAGCCCGGTGATGTCGACATCTGGATTGCGTCCAGCTCTGTCGATCCGGGTTTGCACGCGGTGACACGGCTGGTGTGACAGACGACCGTGCCATATCGCGCGCGGGTCATTGTACGGCGTCGTCAGCCGGCCGCCTTCGGTGGTGCCGTCGAGCCGCGGACGGCCAGCCCGACCGGGACGATGGTCGGGCCGTCCGGCAGCGTGCGGCCGGCCTGTTCGGCGATGATCAGTTCCACCGCGCGCGCCGTCACGTCGGCGATCGGCTGGACGACCGCGGTCAGCGCCGGATGGGTGAAGCGGACGATCGGCGTGTCGTCGAAGCTGACGATCGACACGTCGGAGGGAACGTCGAGGCGACGCTCGCGCAGCAGCTCCAGCGTCGCGAGCGACATCTGATCGTTGCTCGCGATGATCGCGGTGGGAGGCAGCGGCGCGTCGAGCAAGGCGGCGGCGGCGCGGCGGCCTGAGGCGAAGCTGAAATCGCCCTCGGCGAGCAGGTCGCCGATCGGCAGACCGGCGGCAGCCATCGCGCTGCGCCAACCGGTGACCCGCCAGCCGCTGAGTTCGTATTCGGCCGGGCCGGCGATGAAGCCGATCCGCGCGTGGCCGAGTGCGATCAGATGTTCGGTGGCGAGGCGCGCCGCGCCCTCGTCGTCCATGGTCAATGCGAAGCCGCCGCCCGGCCTGAGCGAACCGATGCGGGCGAAGCTGATGCCATGATCCTCGAGCAGGCGGGTGATCAGCAGGTTTTCCGAATGCGGCGGCGTCAGGATGACGCCATCGGGTTGCAGCGCGGCGATCGCCGCCAGCAATTCGCGCTCGATATGGTCGCTGTGGGTGTCGACCAGTTCGACGATCATGCGATAGCCGTGTTTGGCGCAGGTCAGCATGCCGCCCAATAGCATCTGATCGACCCAATCCGCGCCCTCGCGGCTGCGCCAGTCGGCGATCGTCCGTTCGCGGTCGTTGAGCGCCAGGATCAGATGCGAGCGCGATCCCGCCATGCGCTGCGCGGCGATCGAGGGCACGTAGCCGAGCTTGGCGATCGACGCCTGCACGCGCTGCGTCATCTCGGGCCGGACGTTCGGTTCCTTGTTGATGACGCGGCTGACGGTCTGCAACGAGACGCCCGCGTCGGCCGCGACGTGGCGGATCGTGACGGCCTGGCGACGGCGGACCATCAGGCGGCGTCGGGCGCCACGCCGCAATATTGCGCGACGTAGGCGGCATGGGGCGGCAGGCCGCGGACCGTGGTCGCGACGTTCTGGCGCAACGTCGAGAGCAAGCGCGTCATATCGTCGTCGCCGAGCTTGGCGGCGATCGGGTGGTGGCTGCGCGGCACGATACCCTGGCCCAGCATCACCTGCACCCAGCTGTTCTCGGCGAACAATTCCTCGTTCTTGCGGAAGACGCGGCCGGTCTCGCGGAACAGCTCGATCTTCTGCGCGAGACTGTCCGGAATCTCCATCGTCGCGCACTGCCGCCAGAACGGACTGTCCCGGCGCTCGGTCACCTTATAGTGGAGGATCAGGAAGTCGCGGATCTGCAGCATGTCGGTATGCTGCTGGTCGTTGAATTCGGCGATGTCGCGGGGGCTGACGTCGCCTGCCGGCATCATCCGGATCAGCCGCAGGATCGCCCGCTGGATCAGGTGGATGCTGGTCGATTCCAGCGGCTCCATGAACCCGCCCGACAGGCCCAGCGCGATACAATTGCGATGCCATTGCTTGCGTCGCGCGCCGGTGACGAAGCGGATGCGGTTGGGCTGGGTCAGCACGCGCCCCTCGACATTGCCGAGCAGGCGGTCGAGCGCGGCGTCGTGATCGAGATAGCGGCTGCAATAAACGATGCCGTTGCCGACGCGATGCTGGAGCGGGATGCGCCATTGCCAGCCGGCATCGTGCGCCATCGCGCGGGTGAACGGCACCGCCGGGGCGACGCTTTCGGTCTGCACCGCGATCGCGGCGTCGCAGGGCAGGTAATGCGTCCAGTCGTCGAAGCCGGTGTGCAAAGCCTGTTCGATCAGCAGCGCGCGAAAGCCGGTGCAGTCGAGGAACAGGTCGCCCTCGATCCGCGTGCCCGACTCGAGCCGCAACGCCGCGATGTCGCCGCTGGCACCGTCGAGCTCGACCTGCGCGATCTTGCCCTCGATGCGGCGGGCGCCGTCTGCCTCGGCCATCCGGCGCAGGAAGCGGCCGTACAGCGCGGAATCGAGCTGATAGGCGTAGTTCATGCGCTCGTCGGGCAGATGCGCGAACTTGCCCTCGCGCGCGGCGATCAGTTCGAGGCAGTAATCGTCATAGGGCTGGCCGTGGCCGCGGGTCTGGCCGTCGAGCCAATAATGCTGGAAGCCCGCGGCCCAATGGTCGGTGCCGGTCAGGCCGAAGGAATGGAAATAGCTGTCGCCGGCCCGCTTCCATCCGTCGAAGGCGATGCCGAGTTTGAACGTCGCCTGCGTCGCGCGCATGAACTCGGCTTCGTTGATGCCGAGCAGGCGGTTGAAGGTGATGAGCGGCGGGATCGTCGATTCGCCGACGCCGACGGTGCCGATCGCGTCGGATTCGACCAGAGTGACCTCGGCGGCGCGGCCCATGACGCGGGCGATCGCGGCGGCGGCCATCCAGCCCGCGGTGCCGCCGCCGGCGATGACGATGCGGCGCGCCTTCATCGCCCCAGCGCCCGCAGCAGGAAGGCGCGCAGCCGTCCGGCGGTGTCGGGGGTCAGCGGCGCGAGGATGCTGCGCGCGCCTTCCGGGATATGCGCCGAGACGGCCGCGTCATCCTCGAAAACATAATGGTCGAACATGTCGCGCCAATGCCTCTTCTGGTCTTCGGGAAGGTCGCGGATCGCGAGGATCGCATGGTTGAGCGCGTCCTGCGGCTGGCCGAGCCAGCGCGGGCTCGACCGCCACCAGTAATTGACCAGCACATTGAACGACGCCAGCCCCTCGACGTGGTGCCACCACATCGCGGGCACGTAGAGCGCGTCGCCGGCGTCAAGGTCGGCGACCATCGCATGGTTGAGCGCGTCGCGGAACCGCGGATGTGCGGCGAAATCGGGCGCGTGGAAATCGACCATACTGACCGCGCGGCCCGCGGGCGTATTGTCGATCGGACCGAGATACAGATTGCGGAACTGCTCGCGCGGGAAGAGCGTGAAGCGGCGGCGACCGACAGCGACACAGGCGAGATTGTCGGGTACGTCGTTATGCGCCGCGATGCGCGTCCGCGTTCCCATCCAGATGCTGACGAGCGGGTCGCGGGTGCCGAGGTCGACGTGGTTCGCCTCGTGCAGTCCGTGAAAGAAGTTGAGCAGGTCGATCGACGCGAGATAGATGGTGCGGGCGTCGTCGTTGGCGTCGATATGCGCGAAGATCTCGTCGAGCTTCGACTGGAAGGTCGCGAAGTTCATCCCCATCGCATCGTCGTAGAACAGCCGGCCGTCGCTGCCCGGTGCGCCGACCGACACGGTGAACGGCACGTCGCGGCGGTGCGCGAGGATATAGCGGCGCGCGTCCTGCGCGGAGCGGCGACCGGCCTGGACCAACGGCCAGTCGCCAACCAGATTGCGGACGACGAACGGCCGGTCGGCGGCGCGCAGCCTCGCGTCGAGGTCGGCGGCATCGACCACCGCCACCTCGGGGACGCGGGGCAGCGCCGCGAAGATGTCAGCCATGCGCCAGCGTCGCATTCTTGCGGGCGATCAGTGCCGGCAGATTGCCCTGCGACGCCAACGCCATGAAGATCGGCAGCAGATGCCCGTCGCGATGCAGATCGTCGAGCGCCGACCCCGACAGGCCGCGCAGCCGATCCTCGTCGATGACGTGGAAGCCGACCAGCCGGTTGATCGATCCGTCGTCGAGCGGGACCTCGAGGGTCAGCGGCTCGAGCAGCTCGTGGCGATCGAGCGCGGCGAAGAAGCCGGCGCTCTCGCGATAACCGGCGTCGAGCGCGCCCAACTGCTCGATCATCGCGGCGAGGCGGGGGGAGGGCTGGCCATCGGCGTCGAACAGCAGATCGCCGTCGCCGATCCGCGGGCTGGCCATGTCGATATGGACCTGCGGCCCCTGTGCGCTCGCGCCGATCAGCAGCGGCTGGATCGCCATCGCCAAGGGCACGTAGCGCGCATCCCAGCGGCCATCGGCGAGGTAGAGGTTCTCGTCATTCTCGAACCCGAACATGGCGAGCGCGAGCGTGCTGCCGTCGGCGAGGTTGCGGCGGAAGAGGATGAGATAGTCGTTCTGCACGCGGCGGAATTCGTCGGGGACGATCAGGCAGCTCATCTGCGCATCGCCCAGCGCAGCGCTGCGTTCGCGGCGGATGCGGGTGCCGGCATGCGTGGCGGCGGTAAGGATGGCATGGTCGGGCATAATCGATCCAATCCCGTGAAACAGGCGCCTTGGCGGCGCGGGCGCGCACGCTTCGTCCTATCTGTCGACGCGGCGCCGACAAGACGAAAAGAGCCACCTCTTCACAGAGATGGCTCTTTCCTTCAGCACCGGTCGATCAGAAGTTGAACCGGACGCCGCCCGAGTAGCGCGCGTCCTGCTTCGCCACGAAGGTGACGTTGCGGTCCGAGCGGCGATGCCCGCGGCGATCGGCGCCGGTCAGGTTGATCGCCTCGGCGAAGACGGTCAGGCCGGGCACGAACTGCCAGCTGATCGTGCCGTCGAGCTGGCCGTAGCCTTCCGTATAATACGGGTTGATGCCGCCGCCCGACAGGAATTCCGCCCGCCAGTTGTACGACGCGCGCGCCTGGAAGCCGTTCTTGTCGTAATAGAGCGTCGCATTGGCGCTGTCGGACAGGCCGTTGATCGCGAATTGCGACGTGCTCGCCGGCAGCAGGTTGTTGTAGTCGCGATTGCCGTTGACGATCGTATAGTTGAGCTGCGTGCCGAAGCCGGTCTGCCAGAAGCTGTGCTGGATCGCGAATTCGAAGCCGTTGATCGTCGCGGTCTCGTCGCTGTTGAACGGCGTCGAGATGACGAAATTGACCGGTGCATCCGCGGCGGTGCCAAGGATCGTGCCGTTGACCACGCTGCCCGGGTAGTTGGTGCCGATATAGTTGCGGATGTCGGCGAAGGTCGCATTGGCGCCGAGCGCAGCGATCGCGGCCTGATAGCGCGGGCCGTTGGCCGGGTTGGTCAGGTTGAACGCCGGGCCGTTGAGCTGGGTGACGCCGATATAGTTCGACACCTGTTTGCGGAAATAGCCGACCGACATGTAGCTTTCGGGCGTGTAATACCATTCCGCCGACAGATCGATGTTCTTCGACTTGTAGGGCACGAGGTTGGGATTGCCCTGCGCACCGGTGCCGCCGCCGACGCGGAACAACTGGTCGAGCGTCAGGCCGCCCTGCAGCGAGCCGTAATCGGCACGCGTGATCGTATGGCTGTACGAGGCGCGCAGCTTGACGTTGCGGATCGGCTGGACGTCGAAGTCGATCGACGGCAACCATTCGTCATAGCCGCCCGAGAAGGTGGTGAAGGCGCTGTCGCCCGAATAGACGATGTTGAATTCGTTCTGCGAATTCTGCCGCGTCCCGGTCGGGATCGGCACCAGCGCCGACGATTTCACCGTCGTATTCTCGTAGCGCAGGCCGGCGATCAGATGCGCCGGGTTCGAGAACAGATCGAACTTGTTGTTGATCTGCAGATAGGGCGCGACGGTCTTTTCACGGATGCGGCGATCGGTGGTGTAGGGGGTGAGGCAATTGCCGTCGCCGCCGCAGATGCCATAGGTCGAATCGAGCAGGCCGACGACCTGTTCGAAATTGTAGCCGTAGAATTGCTTGGCGATGTCCGAGCTGCCGACGCCGCCGATGCCCTTGAACTTGCTGGGGATGTCGATCAGCTTGAAGATGTCGTCGGGCAGCAGCGCCGCCGCCGCCGCGCGCTGCGCCGCGCTGTCGCCGCCGGTGCCGCCCCAGGTGTCGTTCTGCAACACGCCATAGGCCGAGCGCACCTTGTTGTCGGTGAAGGTGAAGCCGAAATCGATCGAATCGAGGAAGCTGCCCTCGTGGTCGTAATGCCCCTTGAGCTGCGCCTGGTTGATCCGGTCGCGGAAGTAGGAATTGCGGAAGGCGTTGCCGGTCGGCACGATCAGCGACGCGTTCAGCGGGTTGATCCCGGGCTGCATCTGGTAGGAGATCACCGGCAGATCGTTGTCGAAGTTGATCGTCTGGTTGGCGACGCCGAAGATCGCGGTGCCCAGCGAATTGCTGTTGCCGTATTTGTTGGTCGGCTTCGATTCGGCGGTCGAATGATGCGCGTCGAGGCCGACGGTGACGCCGCCGGGCGCTTCCCAGGTGAGGTTGGCGCCGAGCGACTTGTTCTCGGTCCGGTACGCAGTCAGCGCGCTGGAATAGGACAGGTCCTTGGCTTCCGCCGCGGTGAAGCGCTCGGTGTAGAAGCGCGGGCCGGCGACCGGGCCGTCGGTCCATGCCGACGAGGTGTCATTGTGGTTGAACCAGATGCCGACGTTGGCGTTGCGCGTCTTCACCTCGTTGCGCGAATAGGTGTAGTCGATCGTCGCGACCAGCGTGTCGGTCGGCTTCGCCTGCAGCACCAACTGGCCGTTGATGCGCTCGCGGCTGATGTCGTTGACGTCGTAGGAGGCGTTCTGCGGCACTTCGTAGACGCTGGTGGCGCTCGGGCGGTTGGTGATGTTCGCCGCACGCGGATCGCCGGGCTGCGCGAGCGAGCCCCAATTGTTCTCCGAGCCGAGATAGCCGTCGCGCCAGCCGACGTTGGCCTGGTTCACCGATGCGCGGCGCTTCTGGTAGACGCCGTTCGCCAGGATGCCGATCCGGTCGTCGGCGAAGGTGGTCGAGAAGATGCCCGACACTTCGGGCGTGATGTCGTTCTTGCCGTTCTGCGAGGTGTCGATGACGCCGCGCGCCGCGACCGAGCCGCGCGTGCCGACCTTGTCGAACGGACGCGGCGTCCGGATGTTGATCGTCGCACCGATGCCGCCCGACGGCACGCTGGCGCGGCCCGACTTGTAGACCTCGAGCGCGGCGATGCCTTCGGAGGCGAGGTTGGCGAAGTCGAACGCGCGCGAGCCCGGCGCGCTGTTGCCGTCGCCGATCACCGCGGTCGGCAGCTGACGGCCGTTGAGGACGACGAGATTGTATTCGGGGCCGAGGCCGCGGACGGTGACGAACGAGCCCTCGCCGTTCGACCGGTCGATCGACACGCCGGTGATGCGCTGGAGCGATTCGGCGAGGTTGGTATCGGGGAACTTGCCGATATCCTCCGCCGAGATCGCGTCGACGATACCCTGGCCGTCGCGCTTGATGTCCGCGGAGGCGCGCAGCGAGGCGCGGATGCCGGTCACGACGATGTCGCCGGTGGTATCCGGTGCGTCCGACGGCGTCGCGGCCTGCGGTTCGATCTGCGCGGGGCCGGTGTTGCCGAGCGTGGCGGCGGCGTCCTGCGCGGCGGCGGCACCCGGCAGGGTGACGAGAGCGGCGGTCGAAACCCCGATGGCGAATTGCGAAAGCAGGCGAGCCCTGACGCGGCGCATGGTAATCCTCCCCGATGACAGGCGCGGCGATCCCGCGCTCTTGAGAACGTTCACTTCACGGATAAGCCGTTGTCTGTCAAGCGCATCCTGTCGAACGACCGTCGCCGTTGTGAACGTTCTCTTAATATGCTTTGAAGAGCGTCATGCCTGCAAAGGGCGACAGGCCGGCGCGGCGAATGCGTCGGCGACGGGAGGATTGCATGAAGCGGTTTTGGAAGACGTGTGCCTCGGCGACGGTATTGGCGACGGTCGCGCTGACGGCCGGCGCACCCGCCGCGGGCGGTCGCGTGGACGGGGCGGCACCGGCGTCGGCGCAGGCGACGGCGGCGCGGGCCCGTGCCGATGCGATCGTTGCGCGGATGACGATCGACGAGAAGATCGCGCTGCTCCACGGGCTGTTCCCGCCGATGGCGGCGGGCAAGTCGGCCAACGAGCTGATCCCGTCGGCGGGCCATATCGACGGCATCGCGCGGCTCGGCGTACCGCTGGTGCGCGAGAGCGACGCCTCGCTCGGCGTCGCCAACCAGGTCGAGCAGCGTAAGGGCGACGTCGCCACCGCGCTGCCGTCCGGCCTCGCCACCGCGGCGAGCTTCGATCCCGCCATCGCCCGGGCCGGCGGCACGATGATCGGTGCCGAGGCGCGCGCGAAGCGGTTCAACGTGCTGCTCGCCGGTGGCGTCAACCTGACGCGCGACCCGTGGAACGGGCGCAATTTCGAATATCTCGGCGAGGACCCGCTGCTCGCGGGGACGCTGGCCGGCGAGCATATCGCGGGGGTGCAGAGCAACCGCATCGTCTCCACCGTCAAGCATTTCGCGCTCAACGCGCAGGAGACCGGGCGCACCGTCGTCGATGCGCGGATCGGCGAGGCGGCGTTCCGGATGAGCGACCTGCTCGCCTTCGAGATCGCGATCGAGAAGGGCCAGCCGGGATCGGTGATGTGCGCCTACAACAAGGTCGGCGGCGACTGGGCGTGCGAGAACGGCCATCTGCTCAACGACGTGCTGAAGCGCGACTGGGGCTATCACGGCTGGGTGATGAGCGACTGGGGGGCGGTGCATTCGACGGTGAAGGCGGCGAACGGCGGGCTCGATCAGCAATCCGGGCAGGAGCTGGACAAGGCGATCTATTTCGGGGCGCCGCTCAAGGCGGCGGTGGCGGCGGGGCAGGTGTCGGGCAAGCGGCTCGACGACATGGTCGCGCGCTATCTGACCGGGCTGATCGCGACCGGCGCCTATGACACGCCGGTCCCCGCCACCGCGCAGACCCCGCCCTATGCCGCGCACGCCGAGGTCGCGCAGCGCGCCGCCGAGGCGGGCATCGTACTGCTCAAGAACGAGGGCGCCGTGCTGCCGATCGCGCGGAGTGCGAAGCGGATCGTGGTGATCGGCGGCAATGCCGACGTCGGCGTGCTGTCGGGTGGCGGCTCGTCGCAGGTGCGCTCGGTCGGCGGCGCGCCGGTCGAGATCCCGCTCGCCACCGGCGGATCGGCGTCGTTCGCGCGGATCACCTATCACGCCTCCTCGCCGCTCGCCGCCTTGCGCAAGGCGCTGCCGGGGGCGCAGGTGACGTGGGTGGACGGCCGCAACTTCAACGCGACGATCGACGCGGCGAAGGGCGCCGATCTGGCGATCGTCTTCGCCACGCAATGGACGACCGAGGCGGAGGACGTGCCCGACCTGCGCCTGCCCAACCAGCAGGACGCGCTGATCGCCGCGATCGCCGCGGCGCAGCCGCATACCGTCGCGGTGATGGAGACCGGCGGCCCCGTGCTGATGCCGTGGATCAAGGCGGTGCCCGCGGTGGTACAGGCCTGGTATCCCGGCCAGCGCGGCGGCGAGGCGCTGGCGGCGATCCTGACCGGCGCGGTCAACCCGTCGGGGCGGTTGCCGATCACCTTCCCCGCCGACGCCTCGCAGCCGCCGCGCCCGCGGCCCGTCGGGCTCGACCGCCTGACCGGGCTGGAGGCGGAGGCCGCGGCCAATCCGGCGGTGGCATCGCAGAAGACGCTGGAAAGCTTTCCGGCGGACTATGTCGAGGGCGCCGACGTCGGCTATCGCTGGTATGAGAAGAAGGGGCTGACGCCGCTGTTCCGCTTCGGCCACGGGCTGAGCTACACCAGCTTCGCCTATCGCAATCCGGTGGTCACCGGCGGCGCGCGGCTGAGCGTGACGTTCGACGTCGTCAATACCGGCCAGCGGGCCGGTGCCGACGTGCCGCAGATGTACGTGGCGCGCGAGGGCGGAGGGGCGCGCGAGGACGGGGGCACGCCGATGCGGCTCGCGGCGTTCACCCGCGTGACGCTGAAGCCGGGCGAGACGCGCCGCGTGACGCTGACCGCCGAGCCGCGCATCGTCGCCGACTATGACACGAAGCTGCCGGGCTGGCGGATCGCGGCGGGGCGCTATCGCGTGGCGCTGGCCCGCGACGCGGGCGACCGCACGATCGTGTCGAGCGCGACGCTGCAGGCGACGACGATGAAGCCGTAGGGAAACAACGAGGCAAAGCATAAGGTTGTCGCCGGGAGGCATCGCGGGCAGGATCGCCGCGCCACGATGCCCGACGCCACCGCCACCTTGCCCCGCCGCCTGTTCCTGATCGTCTTCGCGCTGGCGAACGTCGGCGGGGTGATCGCCTATCTGCCGCTGCTGACGCTGCTGCTGCCGCTCAAGGTGGAGGCACTGAGCGGTGCGGCACGGATCGGGGTGTTCACCGCCTGCATCACCGCGGGCGCATTGTCGGCGAGCGGCGCCAACGTGCTGTTCGGCTGGCTGAGCGATCGCTCGCTGCGCCGCGGCGGCGGCCGGCGGCGGTGGATGGTCGGCGGCATCGTCGCCACCGCGGCGAGCTATGCCGCGGTGGCGTTCGCCCAGACGCCGGTCGCGCTCGTCGCCGCGATCGTCGTCTTCCAGTTCGCCGTCAACGCACTGCTCGCCCCGATGATGGCGATCATGGCGGAGGAGGTGCCCGACGCGCAGAAGGGCATCGCCGGCGGGATGCTGTCGCTCGGCAGCCCGGTGGCGTCGGCCTTCTCGGCGATGCTGGTCGGCAGCGCGGTCCTGCCGGAGGCGGCGCGGCTTGCGCTGGTGCCGGCGGTCGTCGCCGCCTGCGTGCTGCCGCTGCTGCTCGTGCGCGGCGCGCCCTCGGCGGCGGTCGTGGTGCGCACGCCGGTGCCGTCGTCGCGGCGCGACCTGGTGATCGCCGGCCTGTCGCGCTTGCTGGTGCAGGTCGCCGCAGTCGTGACGCAGGCCTATCTGCTTTATTATTTCGAGAGCATCGTCGACGGTGCGGCGCGCGTCGATCTGCCGGCGCGGATCGGCGGCCTGCTGGTCCTCGTCTTCGTGATCCCGTTGCCGATCGCCGTGCTGCTCGGCCGCCTCTCGGACCTGACGGCGCGGCGCAAGCCGTTCCTGCTGATCGCCGCCGCCGTCGCGGTCGCGGGGCTGCTCGGCATGGCGGCGGCGCGGGACTGGACCGGCGGTGCGATCGCCTTCGGCGTCTACGTCACCGGTTCGTCGGTGTTCGTCGCGCTCCACGCCGCCTTCGCGATGCAGCTGCTGCCCAACCCGGCGCACCGCGGACGCGACCTCGGCCTCTTCAACCTCGCCAATACGCTGCCATCGCTGCTCGGCCCGCCGCTGACCTGGATGCTCGCGGCACCGCACGATTTCACCGCCGTCCTGCTGCTGCTCGCCTTCCTCGCCGGTTGCGGCGGGCTCGGAATGCTGCGCGTGCGGGCATGGCAGTGACCGTCGTCGCACGTCATCCGCGCGTGCCGAAGCCCCGTTGGCGACGCGCTGGACGGCGTGATACGTCGCCGATACGCTGCGATCGCATGTCCCGCTTCTCCTCCCTCGTCGTGGTGGCGACGCTCGCCGGTTGCTCGCCGACCGCAGCGGTCGAGGGGCCGGTCGCGCTCGGCCAGACCGCGCTGGTCGGCGGGCCGCGGGTACGGCCCGATCATGTCGTCGAGGACAGCCGCTGCCCGATCGGCACCCGCTGCGTCTGGGCGGGCCGGGTGGTGGTACGCGCCACCGTGTCGGGCGGCGCCTGGTCGAAGAGCGTCGACCTGATCCTGGGCGTGCCGGTCGATGTCGCCGACGGCAAGCTGACGCTCGCCGCCGTGACGCCGGCGCGCAGGGCGGGCCAATCGGCGAAGACGACGCCGTCGCGCTTCACCTTCGCCTTCCAGGGCGGGCTGTAGCGGGTAACGCCCGTTAACTAGGTCATTTTACCGGATAATCAGTTCCCTGCGCCTATCCTTCGCGCGACGGACATGCCGTCGAGGGGGATCTTCATGCGGTGCTTGCACATCTTGGCGCTCGGCTGCGCCTTGCCGACGATCGCGGCGGCGCAGACTGCGCCCGCCGACGTGGTGATGGTGCCGGCGCATACCCAGATCGCCTTCCGCCTCGACGAGGAGGTCAGCTCGCAGCGCGCCCGCGTCGGGCAGCTCGTGCCGGTGTCGGTCGCGCGCGACGTGATCGTCGACGGTGCGGTGCTGATCCCGCACGGCGCGGCGGGCACCGGCCTGGTCACCGCACGCACCGGCAAGGGCGCGTTCGGCAAGTCGGGCAAGGTCGATATCGCGCTGCGCTCGGTGGAGATCGCCGGGCGGCAGGTCGCGGTCACCGGCCGCTTCCACGCCGCGGGCGAGGGCCGCGCCGGCGAGACGGTCGGCTCGATCCTCATCGGCGGCGTCGTCGCGGGCGCGTTCGTCACCGGACGGCACGCGGTGTTCGAGGCGGGTCGCGAGTTCGTCGCCTACACCACCGATGCCGCCAGCATCCCGAAATCCTCGGTCCGGCCGGTGCGGCCGGCGCCTGTCCTCGTCTATGCGAGCGCCCTGCCGGCGCGCGCGGGGGCGTATCAGACGCCGATGCCGGTGCAACTGGTCGACATGCCCGGCGACGCCGCCACCGGTTCGTCGCGCTTCGACACGATGCAGCAGCTCGATCGCCGCATCGCCCAGGCGCAGCCGATCCGCGGCCGCGACGCGCGGCAGGGCTGGACGATCAGCGACTGAGCCGGCGCGGCGTCACAGCCCGAGGCGCAGACCCAATGCGAAATAATGCGGCCCCGCGTTGCCCTTCAGGCTGATCGCCGGCAGCAGCGGCAGCGCCACCGTACCATAAGGGCGCAGGTCGTCGCCGGCGCGAATGCCGGCGCCGACGGTCGCGACGAGGGGAATCGCATAGGTCGCCTCGATCCGGCCATAGGGTTTGACCGCATCGTCGTCGCCGCGATCGACGAGCGCGCCGACCATCGGCGTCAGGCGGAAGCCCGCCGCCCCGAAGCCGTAGCCGGCGCCCAGTTCGCCGCCCCAGCGGCCATCCGCCCGCGCACCATTGGCTTCCAGCACGATCTGCGCCGACGCCGGCGCGGCGCTGGCGAGGGCGGCGGCGATGGCGCCGCCGATCAATGGGATTCGGGTCATACGCTCTCCGTACGGATCGCCGGACCGGCGACGTGGCGGGCGCTCTACGAACCGGCGGCGGCCGGCACAAGCCGCGACCATGGCCGCGCCCGCCGCATGTCGAGCCGGCAGAGGCCGTGCAGGCGATGGCGCCGCGCAAAAGCGGCGACGCGCGCGTCATAATCCGTCGCCAGCGGGCTGGCGAAATCCCAGTCGGGCGGGTTGAACGTGGAGATGCCATTGATCGTTGGCACCCGCCACAGTTCGGCGAGCAGCATCGCATCGGCGTTGTGCGGATAGAGGCCCTGCTTGAAGGCGCTGAGGTACAGCGGCTCGTCGCGCCGGGTGACCACGGTGTAGAAGCTGGCACAGGCGGCGGGCGGCGGCGGGATGGCCGACACGGCGGCCTGCTGTTCGTCGTGGTGCAGCTGGGCCGGCGTTTCGGCGCTCAGATTCTCGGCGACGAGCAGCACGGCGAAGGTCGCGGCGAGCCACGGCCGCGACCGGGCCAGCCGCGTCGCCCGCTGTCGCCAGACGGCGACGACGAGCAGCAGGAAGGGCAGCACCAGCCAGAGCTGATAGCGCGACACCACGCGCAGCCCCTTGCCGCCGGGTACCAGCGCGTACACCAGGCCCCAGGGCGACACCGACCAGAATTGCAGCGTGAGCAGCCAGCCGATGATCGTCGCGAGCGCGAAGGCGCGCAATTCGCGCGATACCGGCAGGCCGTCGATCCGGCGGCGGACGAGGATCTGCCATGCGGCGGTGACGACCAGCACGAACAGGATCGGCGGGATGCCCGTTTCATGCTCGCCGCCGAGCACGCGCCGGGGCAGCATCGGGTCGGCGGGCATTTCGGCGTGGATCAGCGCGAACAACGGCCGGAACAGCCAGCCCCACAGGTAATTGTCCGGCCCGACGTTGATCATGTCGATCAGCGGCGTGACGAGATAGCCCAGCATCTCCTCATAGGGGTGACCGCCGGTTTCGCCTGCCTTGGGAAGGTAGATGGCGAGGAACGGCAGGACGAGGATCGCGAACGCGCCCACGCCGCAGAGCAACGTCGCGGCATGGCGGCGGGCCAAAGCGAGGGCGGCGGCGGGACGCCAACGGTCGCTCAGCACGCACCAGCAGGCGACGAAGAGGGCGGCGGAAAAAATTGTGAACCAGGCCATGTAATAGGCCGTCAGCAGCCATGCCGCGATCAGCGCCGCCAGCGCGACGGCGAGCGTCCGCGCGCGACCGCGGCGCCCGTCCTGTTCGGCGCGCACGGCGGCGATCGCGAGCATCATCGCCACCGGCAGCAGGGCGACGCTTTGCAACTGCACGTGCACGGCCTGCAGCGAGATGCCGCTCGCCACCGTCCACAGCAGCGCGACCAGCGTCGCCGCAGCACGCCCCCAGCCGAGCGTGCGCGCGACCAGCAGATAGGCCGCGACGAAGCCGATCGTCTTGAAGGTGAGGACGTTGAGCGTGTCGGCATGGAAGGGATCGGCGAACAGCCGCCAGAAGGAATAGCTGAGCCCATACAGCAGATAGCCGTCGTTATAGCCGAGCGTGCCGCGATACGGATGGAAATAACCGGTGGTGTCCCAGGCGGCGGCGCCGTCCAGCACGTTGCGCCAGTGTTCGAGGATGCTGATCTCGATCACCGCATCGCCGCGATCGCCGAAGCCGAGATCGAAGCCGCTGAGGATCGGGACGCGGAAGAACAGCAGCATCGCGACGACGAACGCGCCGGCGACCATCGCCCCATGCGCCAGCCGATCGCGGCCGGACGACCGGTCGCGCGCATCCGTCACGGCATTGGTGTCGGCGACGTCGGCACGGTCCATCGCCTCCGCCTAATTGTGGCGGTGGGTGCTGTCCAGACGCGCGCGCCGGCACGTCCGGCGATCAGTAGGTGACGGCCTTCACCATCAACCCGGTCTTGACCTTGTAGGCGACGGGGCGGGCGGGATCGATCGTCTGCGACCAGGTCGCGCCCGCATAGAGCCGCTTGGCGGGGAGCGGGCGGCAGTCGCCGCCGGCGGCGGTGCATTGCCGGCCCTCGTACAGTTCGACGCTGGTGCTGCCGGTGTTGGTCAGGGCGAGCGTCGTGCCGTCGCGACGGCCGGCGACCTCGCCGGCCATCACCGCGGGGCGGACGATGACCAGCATGTCGTAGCCGACCAGGACCTTGAGCGCCGACCCCGCGGCCGAGACATCGCCCGCCACCGGCTTGACCGTGACGCGATAGACGCGATCGCGCGCTGCGCGCGGCGCCACCGCGGCGATGCGGATCAGCTTGCGCTCGCCCGGTTCGAGGATCATCTTCTGCGGCGTCACCAGCAGGCCGCTTTCGGCCGGATCGGCGCTGGCGACACGCCGCTCCGCCGGGGTGCCGGGATCGACGATGCTCGCGGGTTCGGCGACGACGTACATGCGCTCGGCCCCGGTGTTCCACGCCTCGACATCGGCGCGCGGCGGCCCGGCGGGTGTGAGGTCGACGACGACCTGGCTGAGCACGAGATTGGCGGCGGCGGGCTGGGCGCCCAGGCCGGCGACGGCGACGGCGGTGACGACGGTCGCGAGGCTCCGGCGCATCCGGGTCATGGTCATGATCCTCTCCTTCTTCACGGCCGCAGGTCGGCGATCTGGTTGACGAACGACGCGCCGACGCAGGCGAGCGTTCCGAGCGCGGCATAGCCGTCGGGCGTCGCCGCGGCGTGGACCGGCAATTGGCAGGACCGGCCGTCGGGCGCCTGGATCTTCAGTACGGCGTTGCGGATCGTCTCGATCTGGAAATAGCCCGCGGCATCGGTGTCGCCGATCGCGCCGGCGGCGTGGATCGCCGCATTGGCGACCGGCGTGCCGTCGTGCCACAGCAACCGCCCGAACATCGCGACGACGTGGCGCGTCTTCCATTCGAGCCGCGCGACGGTGCCGGGATAGACGCTCACCTTGCGCGTGCCGCCATCCAGATGCATCAGTTCTTCACCGGTCGAGCGCAGGCGTACGGCATATTGGCGATAGGCCGGCACCGACACCGCCAGCGTCTCGCCGAGCCGGACGGTGCCGCGCGTGCCATTGTCGACCAGCACCTCGAACGGGGCGCCGGCGGCGCCCTTGCGGCGGGGCTCGCCATCCTCCTGCACCGAGACGACGATGATCGCGTCGTTGCGCTCGCGGCCTTGCAGGACGAGCGCGCGATGCGTCGCCGCGGCGGTCGTCTGGAAGCCGAAACTATATTGGGTGGCGCCGTTGCTGCCCGCGAGCGGCTGCGCGACATCGGCATAGAGCGCGGCGGCGCGGGTGCGCAGATCGGCATGGCCGCGCGCCAGCGTGCCGCCGACCTCGCGCTCCACGCCGCCCGACAGCGCCAGCTCGCCGCCGAGCACGCGATCGCGCTGCCACGCCCCGGCGATGCCGCCGACCGCCGCGACGCCGCGCTGCGTGCCGCCGACATCGCTGGCGCGCAGGCCGGCGCTGGCGCTCCACGCGGCGGTGCCGCGCAGCCGCTGGAGGCTGATGCCGAGGAACGCCGCGCGCCCCTGGTTGGTGATCGTCGCGTCGCCACGCACCGTCACCTGCAAGCCGCCGCGCTGGATCAAGGGGATGGTGAGGCTCGGCCCGAGGCCGTAGGAGGCGCGCGCACGCTGATCCCGGCGGTAGAAACCCGACAGGGCGAACTGGCCGCGGGGCAGCGCATAGTTGATCGTGCCGTTGACCTGGGTGAAGCCGCCGGTCGAGACGCGCGCCGCCGGGTCGGCGCGGAGGATCATCGCGGTCGCGACGCTGTCGCCGAGCGGGATCAGCGGCCGTCCCCCCGGGCTCCACACCCGCCGCAGATCGACCGCATAATTGAGCCGCGCGGTGCCCGACGAGGTGGCCTGGGCCAGCACGCCGAACTGGCCGTGGAGGGAGGCGAGCCCGGCGGCGCGCCATTGCGCGGCGTGGCCGAGCCAATAGCCACCCAGTTCGATCAGCGCGTTGCGATCGGTGCCGAGCACGGTCGCGTCGAGCGCGAGCTGCGGCGTCAGCCGGCGCGCGATGCCCGCTTCGTAGAAGGGCGTGCGCGACGTTGCGATGAAGGTGCCGACGCGGTCGTTGGCGAGCAGCCCGGCATAAGCGAAGACGATGGGGTCGCCGATCGCCGCGATCGCGGCGTTCTTGGTGAAGAAGCGCCGCTCGTCGCGCACCGCGCCGCCGGCCTCGGTGACGTGCAGTACCAGTTCGTAGGCGCCGTCCGGCAGGCTGGAAGTGTCGAGCGCCTGATTGCCCGCGTCATAGGTCCGCGAGGTCAGCAGCCGGCCGTCGCGCAGCACGTCGACGCGCGCCCGCGCCGCCAGCGAGACGACGAGCGGACTGCCGGCGATCAGCGTACGGTCGAGCCGGGTATCGATCTGGCTCTGCACGCCGACGCCGAGGATACGCCGCCGGCCGGTGAGGTCGATCCCCGGCGTCCATTGCACGCCCGCCGCATAGCGATAGCCGGGCGTGTCGAGCTCGGCCGCGAGCGTATCGGCGAGCAGGCCGTAGCGCGACGAATAGGACATTTCGCTGCGCACGCGGGCATGGCCGTAGCCAAGGATGGCGCGGTTGAGCACCGTGTAATCGACATAGCCGTCGCTGCCCGCGACGGTGCCGCCGATCTGGTCGACCAGCGACAGGCGCGCCTCGGGCGGCGGCAGATAGCGGCGCTCGCTCGCCGGATGTAACGCCAGCAGCCTGGGGTTGAAGAAGAGATCGATACGGAAGCGTGCCGCGTCGAGGATCACGCCGGCATCGGCGGGCGTCAGCGTCCGGCAGCTCGCCGGATCGGCATCGGCCGGGCAGACCAGCCCGGGATGCGCATCGAGCTCCGGCGCGGCGAGCGCCGCGCGCGCGGTGGCGATGTCGATCAGATCGGGGACGAGGGCGAGCAGCGCGTCGACCTCGAGAAGGGTGACCCGGCCCGAACCGTAGCGCAGCCGCGTCTGGCCGACCGCGCGGCCGCCGACGAAGACGTCGACCATCGCCTCCTGCGGCTTGAGCAACTGGTCGAAGCCCGCCGGCGCGCCGACGTGGAGCTGCGGCGCATCCGCCGGTCGATCCGCACGCGCGCCCGCGGAGCAGCACAGCGCCGCCGCCGCGGCCAGCGCCAGCCGCCAGCCCCTTCTGGGACGGCACTGGGGAACGGAAGCGCCGGACATGGCGTCGCGCCGCTATTCGGCCGCGATCAGCAGCGTCAGCGTGCCCGTATAGGGACCCGCCGTCGCCTTGCTCAGCTCGCTCGATCGCATCAGGACGATCAGGCTGGCGCTGTCGTTGCCGAGCACGCAGCCGAGATTGAGGCCGAGGCCGGTCGTCGTCAGTCCGGTGGTGGCCATCCCGGCGACCAGCGCAGTGCCGGTCGCCCGGCCCGGCGTGCCGCTCCATTGCACCTCATAGGCCAAAGGCGCACCGGCGCCGGCGAGCGTGAAGGCGCGGTTGGTGCCGCTGCCGCTCGCGACCACATTGTAGCGGCCGAGCACACCGGACGATGAGATGCACACGTCCTTGCTGCTGCTGATGTCCGCATCGACCCCAACCGTGCCGAAGGCGAAGTCGGCGAGCCGGGTGATCTGGACCTGCTGCGCGGCAGCGGGCGCGGCGCCGGCGAGCGCCACGGCCAGCATCATGCCGCCGGACAGGGCGCGCGGACATCCGATGGCCACGCTCCCGCCGTCCGTCAGAGCGGGTTGACGAGCAGCGTCAGCGTGCCTGTGTAGCTGGTCAGCGACGGCATCGCCTGCAACTGCGACTGCGCGATGGTGACGATCAGGCTCGACGTCGAGCTGGGCGTCGTCGCGCAGGTCGGCACCGCGGCGGTCGAGACGAAGCCGCTCGACGCGGTCGATGCGACCAGCGCAGTGCCGGACGTCTGGCCCGAGCTTTGGTTCCACTGCACGGCATAGGACACCGGCGTCAGCGCGCCCGAGGCGAGGGTGAACGCGCCGCCGGTGCCGCTGCCCGTCGCGGTGATCGTATAGCCCTTGGTCGCGGTGTTGCTCCACACGCAATTGTTCTGCGCGCTCAGCGCCTGGGCGTTGGGCTCGGCATTGGCGAAGCTGATGTCGCTGAGGCCGGTGATCTGCACGCGGCTCGGCACCGAGACGGTGATCTGGACGCTGCCCGTCGACGTCGCACCGAGCGCGCCGTTGGTCGCGGCCGCAGCCGGCGTCGCGGCGAGTGCGGTGAGGCCGAGCAAGGCCGCCGCGCGACCCGGCAGGAACTTTCCGAAAGCAATGATGTTGAGCTTCATGTTGCGCCACCCAAGTTGACCGACGATCAAAGTGCCGGTGAATGTGCCGCTGGACCGCTCGTTTACCCGAACCGTCCGAATAGTTCGGCGTTGATCCGCTGATCTCATGGCGCCGTTAACATTGCGTGTAACATTTTAACCACTTTGACATGGGTTATGGGCGATTAGAACCACAACTGCTCTATGGGAACGGCGGTTTTATCTATCGTATATGATATCGTGGTGCGGTTGTGGTCGGGTCGCGCCGTTCGGGCGGTCCGATCATGCCGGGAACCTCATCGGCGCTGCGGAATTGTGGGGGGCAGCGCGTGGGCGAACGCCCCGTGTCATCGATCTGAGGACATTATGAATCGTATCAAGCTGGGCCTGTTCGGGGCCGCCCGTCCGTCGAGCGTATCGGCCGATCTGCAAGCGCCGAGCGACGCGCGCACCATCGAAGCGCAGGACCGGCTCGCCGGCCTGACCCCGGTCGAAATCGCCACCGCGGAAGCCCTGTCGCGCAGCGACGGCGTCGCGCTCGCCGCGCGCTGACGCGAGGGCGGTTTAGGACGAGGCGACCTTCCAAAGTCCTCCCCCTGGCGGGGGAGGACTTCTTCTAAGCTCCGCGTGTCGCTCTGGCCGCACGTCGACCGCATCCGGTCATTCGACCAAGAAGCCCTCGGGTGGCGTGCGGGTGATGAAATGGCCCTTCACGCCCGCGGGCCATTGCTTGAACGCGACCTGCCCGGTGTCGCTGGCGGCGTAGAGCGCGGCATAATCGAGGATCGCGCGCGCCGCAGCTTCGTCCGGAGTGAAACGGCCGAGCACGTAGCCGACCTTGCCCGGCGCGCGCAGGTGGACGGTGCAGAAATCGGCGCAGGCGAACAGGCACGGCATCTCCTGTACCGCAACGCCGGCATAAGCGGGATCGGCGGCGCGTGCCGCATGGAGCGCCGCGACGAGCAGCGCGCCGCCGCGGCGGCCTTCGCCATCCTCGCGTGCGTCCGCGGTCAGGCGGCAGGTGCTGCATGCGACCACGGCGGGCCCGGCGGCGACGGGGGTGAGCTTCATCGCGCGACCCGGCGTTGTCCGTCCCGCACCGTCCGCTCCGCGGCACGGCCGAACAGATCGGCGGCGACCAGCCAGAACAGCGCCTGCGTGCCGATCGCGGCGAGGCGGAACTGCCAGAGCAGCGTCGCCGGGAAGCGTGCCGGCACCTCGTCGATCACCGGCAGCAGCCGCTGCACCAGCGCCACCGTCCCCACATAGATGCCGATCGCGATCAGCAGCCGGTCGAGGCCGGCGATGCGGCCGGCGAGGCGGCGATAGCTCCACAGTGCCAGGGTCGCCGCCGCCACCGACAGCGCGAGCATCGCGAAATAAGCGGCGGTGCGCAGCCGCACCGTCTCGTGCAGCCCGACCGCGGGCGGGGTCGGCGGATATTTGATCGCCGGCACCAGCACGATCGCGACGAAGGCGGCGACCGCGAGCAGCAGCGCGAGGCTGCGCGGCCCGACCCGCGCGACCCGGCCGTACAGCCCGGCGAAGACGATCGCGAGCAGCCCGCCGAGGGCGGTGCCGTACAGGCCCATCGCCGTGTAGAGCCCCCAGGTCTTCTGCGTCGCGCGGCTGACCAGTTCCTCGTCCGCCATCGCATGCACGGCGTTATGCGCCTCCAGCGCGACCGCGGCGTCGATCTGCGGCTCGGCGAACAGCAGCGCGAAGGTGGCGGCGACCAGCGCGCCGATCAGTCCGGCGAGCATCCCCCGCCAGAGCAAATTCCTCATCATGACCGTGCGTCCGTCGGGATCAGTGACAGGGGAAGCCGAGCAGGTGGCGGCCGTCGTGGACATATTCGTGGACGTACATGCCGTCGAACAGCGCGAAGGCGCCCTGTTCGGTGCTGACGAAATACAGCAGGATCAGCGCGACGACCGCGGCGAACACCGCCCAGGGGGCGATATCGACGAGCGGGATGTGCGTGGTGCCGACGGGAAGAAACGCGTCGTCGAAGGCGGCGGTGGTGCCGGACATCAGTCAGTCTCCTGCCGGGAAAGCGCGCCCGGATGGGGTGGAGGCGCCGGGCGGGGTCTGACTCTCGACAGGCTGGCGCCCGGCGATCACAGTGGCGCGACCGCGCCGGATTTCCACCGGCTTCCCGCCCGGCTCCGATCCGCCATGCTGTGGACGCGGGGCGGGGATGCGTCAACCGATCAGGAGATCCCGCCCGATGCCGACCCGCCTCGTCCTGCTCTGCGCCGGTGCCACCGCGGCGACGCGCGCGGCGCGCTTCGCCGATCCGGCCGAGCCGCTCGACGCCGGCGGCCGCGCCAAGGTGTTGGCGCTCGATCTTGCCGGGGCGGCGGCCGCGCAATGCTGGGTCAGCCCGGCGGCGGCGGCGCGCGAGACCGCCGCACTGATCGGTGTCGCCGCCGAGGAGGCACCGGCGCTCCGCGACATCGATGCCGGCGCATGGACGGGCCGCAGCGTCGAGTCGCTCGCGCCCGCGGCGGTCGCGGCGTGGCTGGCGGCACCCGAGGCGGGCGCGCCGGGCGGCGAAAGCATGGCGGCGGTACGCGCGCGGGTCGGGCCGTGGCTCGAAGGGCTGGGCGAGGGGCGTGTGCTGGCGATCAGCCATGCCGCGGTGCTGCGCGCGGCAATCGCGCACGCGCTTGACGTGCCGGTGGCGGCGACGCTGGCGATCGACGTCGCGCCACTGTCGATGGTGGTGCTGTCGCGGCACGGCCGCTGGCGGGTGCAGGAGCTGCGCCGCGGCTGAAACGTCAGCGCTCGACGATGCGGTCGGCGAGCGGTTCGCGCGCCTGCCAGCCGCGGCGCGCCAGTTCGGGGGTGGCGGCGGGTGCCTCGGGATAGCCGATGCAGAGCAGAGCGATCAGCGTCCACTCCGCCGGTACGTCGAGCAGGGTGGTGACATAGGTCGGATCGAGGATCGAAACCCAGCCGAGGCCGATGCCGTGCGCGCGAGCGGCGAGCCACAGCGTGTGGATCGCCATGACGGTGGAATAGCGCAGCATCTCCGGCATCGTCGCGCGGCCGAGGCCGTGGCCGGCGGCGGGCGCCTCGTCGCTGAACACCGCGAGCAATTCGGGCGCCTCGCGCAGCCCGTGCAGCTTGAGCCGGGCATATCGCGCGCGGCGCTCGGCATCGGGCAGCCGGTCGGCCGCCGCGGCGCTGGCGCTGTCGACATGCGCGGCGAGCGTCTCGCGCAGGCCGGGCGAGCGCAGCCGCACGAAGCGCCACGGCTGGGCGTTGCCGACCGAGGGCGCCAGCGCGGCGGCGGCGAACAGCGCCTGCATCGCCTCCTCCGCCACCGGATCGCGGCGGAAATGGCGCACGTCGCGGCGCCAGTGGAGCAACAGGTCGAGCCGGTCGCGGAACGCCGCGTCGAAAGCGGGTGCGGTCACGCGGCCGTCCGGCGCAGGAGGTAGGTGTCCATGATCCAGCCGTGGTCCGCACGCAGCGCCGCGCGCCGCGCGACGATCGCCGCACCGGTGTCGGCGAGCGGCCCGGCGGCGAGCGCCTGCTGCGGCATGCCGAGATAGGCGCCCCACCAGATCGTCACGCCGGCGGGGTCGAGCGTCGTGAACGCGCAATCGCCGTCGAGCATCACCGCCAGCGTGTCGACGTCCGCCGGCCAGCCGCTCGCGCGCAGCCGGCGGCCGGTGGTGACGAGCACCGGCGCGGCGAGCGTGTTGAGCGGGATGGCATGCGCGGCGGTCAGCGCCTGCAGGCTGGTGATGCCGGGCACCACCGTGACCGTCAGCGCCATGCCGCCGCGGCGCAGGCGCGCGGCGATCCGCAGGCTGCTGTCGTAGAGCGAGGGGTCGCCCCAGACGAGCAAGGCGAGCCGCCCGCCGGCGGGCAGATTGGTGGCGATCGCCCCGGCCCAGGCGGCGGCGATGGCGTCGTGCCAGTCGCGCACCGCCCCAAGATATGGGCCGAGATAGGGGCCGTCCGCGGCGCGTTCGGGCAAATCGAAGACCACGACGCGCGTCGTGTCGGTCAGCACCTCGGCGCAGAGCGCGCGGCGCAGATCGAGGAGATCGGCGGCGTCGGCGCGCTTGCGCGGCAGCAGGATCAGGTCGGCGGCGCGCATCGCGCGTTCGGCGGCGCGGGTGAGATGATCGGGATTGCCGGTGCCGATGCCGATGAGGTCGAGGTGGATCACGCCTCCTCCATCAACGGGCCGTAGAGGATCAATGCCGGTGCCTCCGACACGGTCGCGCGCAGGCGGTCGGCGAGCGCGGCGACGGTGGTGCGGGTCAGCCGCTGGTCGGAGTGGCCGACGTTCTCGGCAAACAGCGCCGGCGTATGGGGTGGCAGGCCGTGCGCGACGAGATCGTCGGCGAGCGTCGGGAAGGTGCGTTTGGGCATGAAGACGACGGTGGTCGCGTCGGGATCGGCGAGCGCCGCCATGTTGCGCGCCTGCGGCAGCGTGCCGGTGACGTCGTGGCCGGTGACGAACTGGACGCGCCGCGCCGACAGCCGCCGGGTCAGCGGGATCGCCGCCGCCGCCGCCGCGGCGCTCGCCGAACTGATGCCGGGGACGATCTCGAAGCCGATCCCCGCGTCGCGCAGCGCGACGATCTCTTCCTCGAGCCGGCCGAAGATGGCGGGATCACCCGATTTGAGGCGGACGACGCGCGCGCCGGTCGCCGCATGCGCGACGAGCAGCGCCGAGACGTGGCTTTGGCTCGGCGAGGGGCGGCCGGCGCGCTTGCCCACCGCGACCAGATCGGCGTCGGCGCGGACGTGACGCAGCACCGGACCGGCCGACAGATCGTCGAACAGCACGATGTCCGCGGCGCGCAGCCGGTCGACCGCTTTCAGCGTCAGCAGCTCGGGGTCGCCCGGTCCCGAGCCGACGAAGGAGACGAAGCCGGTCATCCTACCGCCGCGATCAGGTGGAAGAAGGTGCCCGACACGCGGCCACGGTACGAACCGGTATCGGCGAGCTCGGTCCCCTCCGCATCGGTGACCCGCGCCAGCGCGGCGTCGGGCTGGTCGAGGATCGTCGAATAATGGAATTCGTGCCCGGCAAGCGTCGTCCCCGCCGGCAGCGCGGCAAGCGGCGCGTGCAGCGCGGCGCGGCGATAGCCGAGGTGCATCCGCCGCCGTTCGTAGCTGGTGACGAGGCCGAGCAGCCCGGCCATGCGGTGGCGCACGCCGGCGGCATCGATCAGCCCCTCGCCTAGCGCCATATAGCCGCCGCACTCGCCGTGGACCGGCCGCGTTTCGGCATGGAGGTGGAGCGCGGCCCGGAACCGCTCCGCCGCGGCGAGGCGGCCGGCGTGGAGTTCGGGATAGCCGCCGGGCAGCCAGACCAGATCGGCGGCGGCATCCGGCGCCTCGTCGGCGAGCGGCGAGAAGGGCAGGATCTCGGCACCGGCGGCGTGCCAGCCGTCGAGCAGATGCGGATAGGTGAAGGAGAAGGCCGCGTCGCGGGCCAGCGCGATGCGTTGCGCGGGCGGCACCAGCCGCGTCGATGGGACCGGCAGGCGCGTGTCGGCGCCGGCGGCGGCACGGAGCGCGTCGAGATCGAGGTGCTCCGCCAGGAAGGCGGCATAGGCAGCGATGCGCGCGTCGAGATCGGGATGTTCGGCGGCCTGTACCAGGCCGAGGTGGCGTTCGGGCAATTGCAGGTCGGCGCGGCGCGGCAGGCTGCCGAAGACGCGGAGGCCGATCGCCGCCATCCCGACCCGCGCGAGCCGTTCGTGGCGCGGGCTGGCGACGCGGTTGAGGATGACCCCGGCGATCCGCACCGCGGGATCGAAGCGCGCGAAGCCCAAGGCGGTGGCGGCGGCGGATTGCGCCTGACCCGATATGTCGAGCACCAGCACCACCGGCCAGCCCATCCGTGCGGCGATGTCGGCGCTCGCGCCATTGCCGGTCGCGCCGGCGCGGGCGACGCCGTCGAACAGCCCCATCGATCCCTCGGCGAGCACCAGATCGGCATCACCGGCGCGGTCGGCCAGCCCGTCGAGCATCGCCGCCGGCATCGCCCAGCTGTCGAGGTTGAACGACGGGCGCCCGCTCGCGGCGTGGTGGAAGGCGGGATCGATATAATCGGGGCCGCTCTTGAACGGCTGCACGGTCAGCCCGGCGTCGGTGAAGGCGCGGAGCAGGCCGAGCATCACCGTCGTCTTGCCGGCGCCCGAGGCGGGCGCGGCGATCATCAGGCCGGGAATGGGGCGGGGCGTCATGCCGCATCGCCTCCGGCGAAGCGCGAGTCCGCCGATTGCGGGCGGAAGCGGCGATCGTAACCGGGCGCGTAGAGGCTGCTGTCGGCGAACCCCTCGGCGGCGAGGACGCGGCCGACGAGGATCAGCGCGGTGCGCTCGGGGCCGCCCTCCGCCGCCGCGACGATCGTGGCGAGCGTGGCGCGGATGATGCGCTCGTCGGGCCAGCTCGCCCGCCAGACGATCGCCGCCGGGCAGTCCGCGCCATAATGGTCCGCGAGCTGGTCGGCGATCTCGGCGAGGCGGTGGATCGACAGATGGATGGCGAGCGTCGCGCCGGTCGCGCCGAAGGCCGCGAGCGTCTCCGCCGCCGGCATCGCGCTGGCGCGACCGGAGGTGCGGGTCAGCACCACCGACTGGGCGAGGCCGGGCAGCGTCAGTTCGGCCTCCAGCGCCGCCGCGGCGGCGGCGAAGGCGGGCACGCCGGGGGTGATCGTCACCGGGATGCCGAGCGCGCGCAGCCGGCGGAGCTGTTCGCCCATCGCCGACCAGATCGACAGATCGCCCGAATGGAGGCGCGCGACGTCCTGACCCGCCTCGTGCGCCGCGACGATCGCGGCAACGATCTCGTCGAGCGACAGCGACGCGGTGTTCACGATCCGCGCGCCGGGCGGGCAATGGTCGAGCAGCGCGGCGGGCACCAGCGATCCGGCGTAGAGGCAGACCGGCGAGGCGGCGATGCGGTCGCGGCCGCGCAGCGTCAGCAGATCGGGTGCGCCGGGGCCGGCGCCGATGAAATGGACGGTCATGCGGGGATATCCTGTGAGATGGCGAGCGCGCAGGTCGCCATACGGTCCGGCGAGATGCGGCGGGATGCGAGCAGCCGCGCGCCGCGACCGGCGGCGGCGAGCGCGGCGGCCTCGGCGACGCTGCCCGTGCCGCGTGCGGCGAGGCTGGCGGTCGAGCGGGTCGGCGTGGCGATGGCGGCGAGCGCATCGGCGGCGATGCCGACCAGCGGCAGGTCGAGCGCGTCGGCCAGCGGCCGGGCGATCGCGAGCCGGTCGGCGGGGATGGCGAGCATCGTCGCGCCATGGTCTTCGCTCGCGACGACGAGCGCGGCGTGCAGCGATGCGGCGGTGGCGCCGGCGCGGCACCCGAAGCCGGCGACGATCATAGCGTCACGCTCCACTGGACCAGCGGATAGCTCGACCGCCAGCCGCGGCGGCTGCCGAGCGGCACCGCTTCGGCGAGTTCGATGCGCAGCAATTGCCCGCCGCGCCGCCCGTGCCAGCTAGCAAGCAACGCTTCGGATTCGAGCGTCACGGCGTTGGAGACCAGCCGCGTGCCGGCGGGCAGGTCGGCGTACAGGCGATCGAGCAAAGCCTCGCCGAGCCCGCCGCCGACGAACACCGCATCCGGCGGCGACCGGCCGGCGAGCACCGCGGGGGCGACGCCTTCGACGACGTCGAGCCGGTCGACGCCGAGCGCGGCGGCGTTGGCGCGCGCGCGGGCGGCGCGGGCGGGGTCGCGCTCGAAGCCGATCGCCCGGGTCGAGGGGCAGGCGAGCAGCCATTCGATCGCGATCGATCCCGATCCGCTGCCGATGTCCCACAGCGTCTCGCCGGGCCGCGGCGCGAGTGCCGAGAGCGTCAGCGCGCGCGCCGGGCGCTTGGTGATCTGGCCGTCATGCGCGAACCAGTCGTCGGCAAGGCCGGCGGTGCAAGGCAGGACCGCGCCGTCGCCGGCGAAGGCGATGCCCAGCGCGACGGGATGCGCGATGTCGTCCAGCGCGAGATCCACCGCGGCGGCGTGGCGGATGCGTTCGCGTGGACCGCCGAGCGCTTCGAGGACGGCGATCCGCGATGCGCCGAAGCCGTGGTCGCTCACATAGCGCGCGGCGGCCAGCGCCGCCTCGCCGTCGCGGACCAGCACGATCGCGCGGACACCCGGCGCCAGATGCGGGCGCAGCCGCGTCGGCGGCGCGGCGTGCAGGCCGAGGCAGGCGGTCTCCTCCAGTCGCCAGCCGAGCCGCGCCGCGGCGAGCGCGAAGGTCGAGGGGGCGGGATGGGCGACCCATTCGCCGGGTGCGAGATGGCGGGCGAGCGTGCCGCCCGCGCCGAACCAGAACGGATCGCCCGACGCCAGCATCACCACGCGCTGCCCGCGCCGCGCGAGCAATGGCGCGATCCCCGCCTCGAACGGCACGGGCCATGGTTCGACCGGGCAGGCGAGCGGCGGCAGCAGCGCGAGATGACGGCGCGCGCCGGTGACCCATTGCGCCGCGTCGAGCGCGGCACGGCTTGCCGCGGACAGGCACGCGGGTCCATCCTCGCCGATCCCGACGATCGTCAGCCACGGATTGCCCTCAGCCATGCCCCATCTCCTGATCCTCGGCGGGACGACCGAGGCGAGCGCGCTCGCCGCCGCCTGTGCGGCGCGCGGGGTGGCTGCGACGCTGAGCTATGCCGGACGTACCGCGGCCCCTGCGGCACAGCCGGTGCCGGTGCGGATCGGCGGTTTCGGCGGGGTGGCCGGGCTGACCGCGCATCTCCGCCGGGAGGGCGTCACGCATCTGGTCGATGCCACCCATCCCTTCGCCGCGCAGATGAGCGGCCATGCCGTCGCCGCCGCCACCGCCGCGGGCGTGCCGCTGCTCGCGCTGACCCGCCCGGCCTGGGTGGCGCAGGCCGGCGACCGCTGGACGCACGTGCCCGACATCGCCGGCGCGGTGGCGGCGCTCGACGGACCGGCGCGGCGGGTGATGCTCGCGCTCGGGCGGATGCACGTCGAGACCTTCGCCGCGCAGTCGCAGCATCATTATTTGCTCCGCTTCGTCGACCGGCCGGACGCGGCGCCGCCGCTGCCGCGATACGATCTGGTGGTCGATCGCGGGCCGTTCACCGTCGCTGGCGACCGCGCGCTGATCGAGCGGCACGGCATCGACCTGGTCGTCGCCAAGAATGCCGGCGGCAGCGGCGCGGCTGCGAAGCTGGCGGCGGCGCGCGAGCTTAGCCTGCCGGTGCTGCTGATCGACCGGCCGATGCTGCCGGCGCGCGCCGAGGTGCACGACGTCGCCGCGGTGCTGGCGTGGCTGGGTCATGCCGAGCGCGGCGTATAGAGGATCGGCGCACCGGCGCGCGCGATCAGCCGGGTGCGGCTCGATCCGACGATCACCATCGTGCGCATGTCGGCCATCGCGCCGCGCGCCGCGGGCAGCGGCACGATGCGCAGCGCTTCCTCCGCGGTGGTGACGGCGCGGGCGAAGAGCACCGGGCGATCGTCGCCGCATGCCTCGCGCAGGATAGCGAAGGCGGCGTCGAGGGTGTCGGGCCGCGCGCGCGAGCGCGGATTGTAGAAGGCGATGGCGAAATCCGCTTCGGCGGCGAGCGCGATCCGGCGTGCGATCAGCGGCCAGGGCTTGAGATTATCGGAGAGGTTGATCGCGCAGAAATCATGGCCGAGCGGTGCGCCGGCGCGGGCGCTGGCGGCGAGCATCGCGGTGATGCCGGGCAGCACGCGGATGTCGAGGTTGCGCCAGTCGGGCGGCCCCGCCTCCAGCGCCTCGAACACCGCCGCTGCCATTGCGAACACGCCGGGATCGCCCGACGACACCACGACGACGCGTCCCCCCGCCGCCGCCAGCCGCAGCGCGTGGCCGGCACGATCGATCTCGACGCGATTGTCGCTGGCGTGCAGCCGCAGGCCCGGCCGCGGCGCGATCCGCGCGACATAGGGGATATAGCCGACCACGTCGGTCGCGCGGGTTAGCGCGTCGGTCACCTCGGGCGTGATCAGCGCCGAATCGCCCGGTCCCAGTCCCGCGATCGCCAGCCAGCCGCTGTCGCTCATGGCCGCCGCCCCTGGCCGTGGATCAGCAGGATCGCGAAATAGGGTGCGGTTTCGCCTGCCTCGGCAAGCGGGGTGACGCGTTCTTCCGGCATCGCGGCATATTCGACCAGCCAGGCCGCGTCGGTGCGCCCGGCGGCGGCGACCGCGCGGCGCAGCTTGGCGAGGTGGCGGCCGATCTTCATCACCACCAGCGCATCGGTATCGCGGATGCGGCGGGTCAGCTCCTCTTCGGGCAACGTCGCGGTGGCGATGGTCAGCACGTCGTCGCCCCAGGTGATCGGCCGGTCGGTCGCGGTCCAGGCGCCCGACATGCCGGTGATCCCCGGCACGATCCGCACCGGCACGCGGCCGGCGAGCCGCGCATGCAGGTGCATGAACGATCCGTAGAAGAACGGATCTCCCTCGCACAGGACCACCACGTCCTCGCCTGCCTCCGCCAGCGTGGCGAGATGCGCGGTGCAGTCCGCGTAGAAGGCGGCGAGGCAGGCGTTATAGGCGGGGTCGGCGACGGCGATCTCGGTGGTGACCGGATAGTCCATCGCATATTCGACCACATCGGTACGCAACAGGCCGTCGACCAGCCGGCGGGCACGGCCGGCGCGACCCCGTTTGCGGAAATAGGCGAGGTGGCGCGCGCCGCGCACCAGCCGGTCGGCGCGCACGCTCATCAGGTCGGCGGCGCCGGGGCCGAGGCCGACGCCATGGACGGTGCCGGTCGTCATTCGGCGTGGCTCGCCAGCGCGTTGACCGCGGCGACGGTGATCGCGCTGCCGCCGAGCCGCCCGGCGACGATCGCGCAAGGCACCGGCTGCTCGGCCCAGAGCGCGTCCTTCGACTCGCATGCGCCGACGAAGCCGACCGGGCAGCCGATGATCGCCGCCGGGCGCGGGCAGGCGGGGTCGGCGAGCATGTCGAGCAGGTGAAACAAGGCGGTCGGCGCGTTGCCGATCGCCACCACCGCGCCGGCGAGATGCGGCCGCCACAATTCCAGCGCGGCGGCGGAGCGGGTGTTGGCCATCGCCGCGGCGCGCGCCGGTACCTGCGGATCGTGCAGCGTGCAGATCACCGCATTGCCGGCGGGCAGGCGGGCGCGGGTGATGCCCTCGCTGACCATGCGCGCGTCGCACAGGATCGGCGCCCCGTCGGCGAGCGCGGCGCGGGCGCGGGTCGCGAAGCCGGGCGAGAAGCGGATCGCGGCGGCGAGCTCGACCAGTCCGGCGGCATGGATCATCCGCACCGCGACCGGTTCCTCCTCGGGCGGAAAGCGGGCGAGATCGGCCTCGGCGCGGATGATGGCGAACGAGCGGCGATAGATTGCGGCGCCGTCGGTTTCGTAGCTATGCGACACGGGAAGGGCTTTCGAGCAGGGCGATGAGGTCGTCGGGCGACAGGCCGGTGACGGCGGCGGGATCGCCGGCACGGGCGTGGAAGGCGAGATCGAAGCGGCCGTCGCGGCCGGTGGCGACGACGTCGGCAGGGGCGGCGCGGGCGCAGCCCTTGGCGCATCCGGAGACGTGCAGCCGTCCGGCAACATGCGGCGCGAGACGCAGCGCGAGCGCGCGCGTCGCGACGGTCGCCTGCGGACAGGCGGGTGCGCCGACGCAGGCGTCGACGGCGAGGTCCGCAGCCGCGCAGGCGGGGAGGCCGGCGGCGGCGGGATCGAGCCCCTCGACCAGCAAATTGCGCCACGGCGTCACGCGGATGCCGGTGACGCCGGGCCGGTCGGCGAGATCGGCGAGCATCGCCGCGTCGGTCCGGCCGAAGGGGAGGCCGATCGTGGTGCCTTGGGTGGGTCGTAGCGGATGCGTCTTGTGGTCCCCGGCGGAGGCGAGATCTTCGCGCAAGCCGACGCCATCCCCCGTTCTCCCGCGAAGGTGGGAGCCCAGGGCCCCCACTCCAAGACGGTGTCCTGCTTGGTCCAGTGTTCCCGCTTTGGCGGGAACACTGGGGGTGGTGGCACCCCCCGCGAGGTTCGCCGGCAACGGGGCGACATGCCGCGCCATTCGTCCCGCCGCGACGCCGCCGCTGGCGACGAACCACTCCGCCAGCGCGATCAGCGCGGTCGTTTCCTTACCCGGCGCCAGCGCGTACCCACCGGCGCGGCCGTCTGCGCGCAGGATCAGCCCACCGGTCGCATCGCGTTCGATCCGGAAGTCGGCGGGGCTGTCGATCAGGACCGGTTCGCGCCCCGCATCGATCGCGATGCCGATCTTGCCGGGCAGCGGCGGCAGCGCGTCGAGCCGGTCGAGCAGCGCGCAGGCGATGCGATGCGTGTCGTCGCCCTCCCGCCAGTCGGGCGCGACCAGCAGCGCGCGGGCCTCGCGGACCGGATCGGGATCGACCAGCCCGGCGGCGACCAATGCGCCGAGCGCGACCGGCCAGTCCGCCTCGCGCAAGCCGCGCAACTGGAGCGCGGCGCGGTTGGTGAGGTCGATCAGGCCGTTGCCATGCGTGCGGGCCACCGCGGCGATCGTCCGCGCCTGCGCCGGCGTCAGCCGGGCGAGCCGCGGGCGGACGCGCAGGATCAGCCCGTCGCCCGCCGCCATCGGCCGCCATGCGGTCGGGCACCAGCCACGAACGACACTCATGCCAGCGACGCCAGAATCGCGTTGCGCCGCGTCGGCCACAGGCCCGAGCGATGCAGCGCGGCGAAGCGCGCCTCCATCGCGGCGAGCGCGGCGGGATTGGCGGCGGCGAGGAAGGCGCGCACCGCGTCGCGGCCGAGCGTCGCGTCGTGATAGAGGTCGATCAGCTCCGGCGTCACGACGCGCGCGAGATGCGCGAAGGCGCCGAGATGGTCGAGCGTCGCGGCGATCTCGGCGGCGCCGCGGAAGCCGTGGCGCATCATGCCGTCGATCCACGCCGGCTGCGTCGCCCGGCCGCGGACGACGCGGGCGATCTCCTCGCGCAGGCTGCGCGCGCGCAGCCGCTCGGGATCGCGCGCATCGAGATGATAAAGCGCCGCCCGGCCGCCCGCGACCGCCTGCGCGGCGGCGAACCCCCCTTCGTGCGCGGCATAATCGGCGGCGAGCAGCAGGTCGCTTTCGGGCAGGTCCTGCAGATGGACGAAGGCGTCGGCGGCGGCGACGCGCGCACGCAGGCCGGTCGCATCGGCGCGCGCGTCGGTGTCGTCGAAGGCGAAGGACGATGCCGCCAGCCATGCCTCGCCCGCCGCAGCGCGTGCGGCGTCGGTATAGGTGTCTGCAGCGTCGCCCAAGCCGAGGCCGTACAACCCGGGCGCGGGACCGTAGACGCGCGGCGCTGCGGCACGGCCGACGAACGGATTCCAATCGGCGGGCTCGTCGCGCGCCGCCAGCGCCCGCACCGCTTGGCCGAACAGCGTACAGAGCGGCGCGAACGTGTCGCGGAACAGGCCGGAGATGCGCAAGGTCACGTCGATCCGCGGCCGATCGAGCAGCGCGAGCGGCAGGATGTCGACGCCGGTGACGCGATCGGAGCCGGTATCCCAGATCGGCGCGGCGCCGAGCAGGTGCAGCGCCATCGCGAATTCCTCGCCGGCGGTGCGCATCGTCGCCGATCCCCACAGATCGACCACCAAGCCGCGCGGATAGTCGCCGTGATCCTGCAGATGGCGGCGGATCAATTCGTCGGCGAGTCGCTGGCCCTGCAGATGCGCCGAGCGCGACGGCACCGCGCGCGGATCGACCGCGAACAGGTTGCGCCCGGTCGGCAGCACGTCGGTACGGCCGCGATGCGGCGATCCCGCCGGGCCGGCGGCGACGCGGCGGCCGGCGAGCGCGGCGAGCAGGCC
>NZ_SCMZ01000018.1:0-75677 GCF_005503285.1 Sphingomonas sp. 2SG | reverse complement strand
ACCATCCGCTACTGGCGCGCCGGCGTCCCATTCAACCTTGGCTGGTGGGGCTATACCTTCCCGCTCGGCGTCTACACCGTCGCCACCTTCCGCCTCGGTACGACGCTGAACCTCGGCTTCTTCGGTATCGTCGGCACGGTGCTGACGATCGCGCTCGCGGCGATGTGGCTGCTGGTCGGTGCCAAGACGCTCGCCGGAGCATGGCGCGGCAACCTGTTCGTCTCGCCCTGCATCGCTACCCCGAACTGATCCACCCTGATGATCGGATCAGTCGGTCCGATCACTTGCAGAACGCCCCTTCGATCCGCCAGCGTAGCTGGCCACAGGAGAGCCTTGTCATGGACAATTTTGACGCCGCGCTGGCGAGTGAAACCAGCCGTCGCCGCTTTCTCAGGCGTACGGCGCTCGGCACCGCCGGCCTTGCCGCAGCACCTGCGCTGGCGCAGCAGCTCGTCGACCTGAAGCTGCCTGGCGGCAATGCCGAGCGGCCGATGACCAGCGCCTTTCCTGGCAAGGGCAGCATGATCCTCCAACGCATCCATCCTCCGCTGTTGGAGACGCCGATGGACGTGTTCGACAAGTCGGTGTTCACGCCCAACGACCAGTTCTTCGTCCGCTGGCACTGGGCCGACATCCCGACCTCGATCGACGTCGAGAGCTTTCGCCTCAAGGTCTTCGGCCACGTCAACAGACCGCTGTCGATCAGCCTTGCCCAACTGCTGCGCCTGCCGCGCGTCGAGATGGCAGCGGTCAATCAGTGCTCGGGCAACAGCCGTGGGTTGTTCCAGCCGCGTGTCGCCGGCGCGCAATGGGGCAACGGCGCGATGGGCAATGCCAAATGGCTCGGCGTGCGCCTGCGCGACGTGCTGGACCTCGCGGGGGTCAAGGCAGGCGCGGTACAGGTGCGCTTCGGCGCGCTCGATCAGCCGGTTGTGACGGGCGCCCCTGACTTCGAGAAGGCGCTCGACATCGACCATGCCCGCGACGGCGAAGTGATGATCGCCTTCGGCATGAACGGCGAGCAGCTGCCGCTCCTCAACGGCTTTCCCTGCCGGCTGATCGTCCCGGGCTGGTATTCGACCTACTGGGTCAAGATGCTGAACGCGATCGAGGTACTGCCCGGCCCTGACGACCAGTATTGGATGGCCAAGGCCTACAAGATACCGGCTACACCCGGCGCGAATGTCGCGCCCGGTGCCAAGGACTTCCCGACCGTGCCGATCAATCGCATGATCCCGCGCAGCTGGATGACCAGCCTGCCGGATGGCCAGGCGATCGCCTATGAAGCGTCCATCCCGGTTGGCGGGATCGCGATGGGCGGCGACTGCGGCGTCGCCAAGGTCGATGTCTCATCCGATGGTGGCCGCACTTGGTACAGGACGACGCTCGGAGCGGACGAGGGCAAGTATAGCTTCCGGCGCTGGGATGGTCGCGTGCCGCTTAGGCGCGGTCCCAACCCCATCATGGTGCGCTGCTGGAACGCCAACGGTGTCGCCCAGCCGATGAAGCCGATCTGGAACCCCGGCGGGTTCATGCGCGGCAACATCGAAACCACCACCATCATTGCGGCCTGAGGAGCGAGTAGCATGAAGACCCCGTCTCCCGGCATCATGGCCGCTGGCCTGATCGGCCTGACCGGTATCATCCTCATCTCGATAGGTGCGCCGAGCAGCCGCAAGGCGTCTGCCCCGATCTCCGAGACGTCCGAGCCGGCGCCCCCCGTCAGCGTGTCGGCCCGCGGCTTCTCGCTTACCTCGACCAGCGTCGACCTGCCGGTCGACGACGCGAGCTATCCCGATGGTCCGCACGCCGACGTCATCAACGCCAACTGCACCTCATGCCACTCGGCCAGTATGGCGCTGACCCAGCCTGCGCTATCGGCGGCTCAGTGGAAGGCGACCGTCACCAAGATGCGCGAGGTGTATAAGGCGCCGGTGGCCGAGAAGGACGTCGACGCAATCGTCGCCTATCTCACCGCCATGCCGCATCAGAAGGCGGCACCCGCAACCGGCAAGGCGCAGGACCCCGACCCCAAGGTGGCTCCCGATGTTTCAGGTGGAACCGGCTAACCGAGCCACTTCCATAATCCCAAAATACCATCTCAATCGGGAAAGTCGCTGGTGTCATAACCGGACGGTTGTGAAGCTGCCGCAGGCCCACGTATTCTTGCGCGGCGCGAAGTGTCAGAACCGTGGTTCGAAATGTCCGCTTTCGAGAACGGTCAATTTACTCGCTATCACCGACTTGGGCGTATCAGGTCATACAAAGGGCTAAGCTGCCAAGAGCGAGGGCGAGATGCGTAGCGGCCTGAGCTGATCCGGTGCCGGCCTATCGTCCCGCTCCCAGCTATAGTCGCCGGTGAGCGCGATATGCTCCCAGCCCAGCGGTGCGATATGGCGGGCAATATCGTCCGGCGCTCCCATGTCGGCCAGTGACCGTTCGAGATAGCGTGTGTTCCACAGGATGATCGCGGCGACCAGCAAGTTGAGGCCGGAGGCGCGGTAAGACTGATTTTCGAACTGGCGGTCGCGCAGCTCGCCGAGCTGGTTGAAGAACAATGCGCGGGCAAGCGCGTTGCGCGCCTCCCCCTTGTTCAGCCCCGCCTGGGTGCGCCTGCGCAGATCAATGTCCTGCAACCAGTCGAGCATGAAGATCGAGCGTTCGAGCCGTCCGAGCTCGCGCAGCGCTAATGCCAGACCGTTCTGGCGCGGATAGGCGGACAGCTTGCGCAGCATAGCCGACGCGGTGACGGTTCCGGTTCGGATCGAGGTGGCGAGCCGCAGCAGTTCGTCCCAATGCGCGGCTAAGTGGTCGTGCGCGATCGGATCGCCAACCATGCCGGCAAGCAACGGCCCCGCTTCCTGCCCGGGCAGGAGGTGCAGGCGGCGCTCCTTGATATCACGCAAGCGTGGCGCGAAGCGGTAGCCGAAGAACGGCATCAGCCCGAACACATGGTCGGACGCGCCGCCCGTATCGGTATAATGCTCTTCGATCGACAACCCGGTCTGGTGATACAGCAAACCGTCGAGGACATAGGGAGCCTCGCCCGCGGTCGCGGCGATCACGCGCGAGCCGAACGGGTCATACTGGTCCGAGATATGAGTGTAGAACGACACACCGGGTTCGTTGCCGTTGCGCGCGTTGATATCGCTGATCGCAGCGCCCCGCCCGCCGGCATGGAATTGCTGTCCGTCGCTCGACGAGCTGATGCCGCTGCCCCATAATCCGGCAAGCGGCATCGCGCGATGCGCCTCGATCAGTCGTCCGAGCGCCTCGCCATAGGCGGCTTAGCTGATGTGCCAGTCATGCAGATGCGCGAGTTGGCGCAGACTGGCACCACGGCAACTGTCCGCCATGCGGGTCAGGCCGAGATTGATGCCATCGGCAAGGATCACGGTCAGCAACGCATTACGGTCGTCGGCCGGACGGCCTGATCGCCGGTGGGTAAAACAGTCGCCGAAGCCGGTCCACGTATCCACATCGAGCAGGATATCCGTGATTTTCACGCGGGGGAGACGGTCATAGGCGGTGCGGCGGGCGACCTCTGCGGCGGGCGGTGTGATCGCCTTCAAAGGGGAGATCATCAGCCCGTTTTCGTCGAGCCGGACCTGCGGCAGTTCGCCCTGCCGGGCCAGCACCGTTACCCGTTCGATCGCGCGGTTCAGGCGTTCACGGCGATCCTCGATATGAGATACGAACCCGGTCGCGATCGCGAGCGGAAGTGGCCCCTTCTCGCGCAACGCTGCGAAGGTAGCGGGCGGAATGAGATAGCTGTCGAAATCCCGAAACTGTCGGCTGCCTGCCACCCAGATATCGCCGGCCCGCAGCCGATCGCGAAGCTGAGACAGTGCGCAGAGTTCATAGGCCGCGCGATCAACGACACCGTTACGGATTACGAATGGACGCCAGCCCGCCGGCACGAAGCGCAGCGGCACCTTGTCAGGCAGGCGTCGTTTTCCAGTATGGTAGAGATCAGCGATGATGGCGAGCGCGTCGAGAATTCCCTGCACCGGCCCGGCACCGCGAAACTCGAACGCCCGCAGGAACTGCCCGGCGAACAACTTCACCGTGCGATGCCGCTCAATAAGTTCGGCCGTGCGGTCGATCGTCTCGGGGCGGACCAGGACTTCCGCCTGATCGACGGCGGAGCCGAACCGTTCCCAGTCGAACGGGCCGAGACGCGCGAGGGAGTCGATACCCTTGGCGTGTGCGTCGATGAGCACGCGGCAACTGTTGGTCAGGGTGCGCAGATGCCCCTGCATCTCGCGCACCGTCCTGATTGCCTTGTCGCGCGTTCGGTTTTCCGCCCGGCGTACCATGCTGCCGAGAAGCTTATCGAACATGGTGAGCGTCGCGTCGGTGAGGCTTTCCTCAAGGCGGATTGTTGCGGCCGCCAGTGTCGCATGGCGGCGTAGCGGGGTCAGTTCGCCGAGGTGCTGCGGCGTGATCCGTACCGCCTCGTCGGCAAGCCGGTCGAATGTCGCTGATGGGATCATGGCGGCGCGCGCAAGGTCGAGGCCGAGGTTGCGGACATGATCGAGCCGTTCCAGCAGCCGCAGGATGTTGCGCGGTGCCGGTGATTGCGGCGCATTGCGCAGCCAGGCCAGCCATGTCGTTCCCTGATCCGACCGCCGGGTCAGCAAGGCATCGAGCATCGTGAGCTTGTCAGGCTCAATGCCGCTGGTCAGGATTTCATGGGTGAGTTGTTCGGCCTGCTGGCGCGCGTGCCTGACGATTGCCTCGATGACAGCCGGGGGCGGCAGTAGTACCCGTCGCCGACGCAACTCGTCGATCACGGTGCCGGCAAGCAAGAGAGGCTGCGCGACGGTCTGCGCGACCGGCATCGCGAACGCCACGATCTCGCGAAAGTGGTTACGGTCGAAAGCGGTATAGCCGAACCGCTGCATGAGATCGGCGAGATGCCCGCGGCGGGTTTCATCGCGACGGGCGTAATCGTCGAACGCCTTTGCCGGCGCGTCGACCTGATCGCCGACAAAGGCGAGGATGGCACTCGGCGGTTTCTCACCGGCTTCCAGCACGCGGCCCGGCCAACGCATGTAAAGCAGCAGCAGCGCGAACCCGAGGCGGCTTGGCGCTCCACGTCGTTCGCTGACAAGATCGAGATCCTCACGGCTGAGGGTAAAGTGACGGGCGATCTCCCGTTCGTCGGTTGGAGGATCGTAATGTGAGCCGAGCGCTTCGCGTGTCAGCAACTGCCGTCTTGCCATGCGTCACGACCTTTCCCGCACTGTCCGTCAGACGGTCCTCTGGCGGCCAGCATGAATATGTCCGTCAACTCTGGACCCGCGATGGCGATTCGGACAAGAATGCAAATCGATGGGAAAACGGACAGATCGGAACCGACCGTGGCGCTGATCGGCTATGCGCGGGTATCGACCGGCGACCAGAAGCTGGCGCTACAGCACGACGCGCTCAACGCGGCCGGATGCGAGCGCATCTTCGACGACCATGCGTCCGGCGCTAAAACTGATAGGCCGGGGCTTGCCGAGGCCCTGGCCTATCTACGTGGCGGTGACACGCTAGTTGTATGGAAGCTGGACCGCCTCGGTCGCTCAATGAGCCACCTGATCGAAAAGGTCGGCGAACTGGCCGCGCGTGGCGTTGGTTTCCGATCGCTCACCGAGCAGATCGACACCACCACGTCGGGCGGGATGCTCGTGTTCAACATCTTCGGCTCGCTCGCCCAGTTCGAGCGCGACCTGATCCGCGAGCGCACCAACGCCGGCTTGAAGGCTGCGCGGGAACGGGGGAGCCTTGGCGGTCGGCGTCCGGTCATCACGCCTGACAAATTGCGCAAGGCGCGCGATCATATCGCGGCAGGCCTGACGGTCCGGGAGGCGGCCACGCGGCTCAAAGTCGGTAAAACAGCGCTCTACAAGGCGCTCGAAGGCGCCGCTGCCAAACCGTAGCAAAGCATGAGGAAAGAGTGATGCACGAACGCGACCCCAACATCGTCACTTCGAGCCTATCCGGCGTCGTTACAGAGCAGGGCATCACCGTGAGTGTAAATATCATAAGGCTCGAGAATGAGCCGGGTTGGTCGCTCGAAGTGGAAAATGAGAATGGAACGTCCACGGTGTGGGATGACCTCTTCGCGACCGACGATGCGGCTCATGCCGCCTTCCGCCAGACCGTTAAAGAAGAAGGCATGCGCGTCTTCCTCGATCAGGCTGTCGTCATTCCCTTCAGACGTTAGGACCGTCCGCGTTCGCCGTTCGTTCGATCCTAGCGTACGTAAACTTCACTTTCGTGCAGTGACCCCTTTAAGCGCCAGTGACGGGCACCATGATGCAAAGTTCACGGGTTTCGCATCGAGCGGCATACCCCGTAAATTCGTGCGCTCTGATGATGCGTAAATCTGATGCACCGGGCGCTGGACGCATTCGAAGCCAATTCCCGAAATAGCATCGTTTTTGAGAGTTGGTCAGTCGCTAGGCGCTACGCGGAAGGAGCAAGTGCTTCGATGATCCGGCAGTCGGCGACGGTGTTGCGGCTACAGGAATCTATCAGCGCGTCGAGTTCACCAGCAAGCGCGGTGAGGTCTGCGATTTTGCGCCTGATCGCGTCGCGGTGTTGGTTGGCAACGACATCGACAGCGATGCAGGACTGATCGCGACGATCGGCAAGCCCCATCAACTCGCGTACCTGGTCGATCGAGAAGCCAAGATCCCGCGCACGCCGAATGAAGGACAGGCGGCGCAGATGCGCGCCCTCATAGGTCCGATAGTTACTCGCCGATCGCGCAGGTGCCGGCAGCAAGCCAATCTGCTCATAGTAGCGGATCGTTTCGACCTTCGTACCGGTCGCACCGGCCAGTTTTCCGATCGTCAGTTTCTCAGACACGGCGCTTGACCCTCTAGCGACTAGAGGGTGCATATAGGCTGTCAGATCGATTCTTCGAGGTGGCGAACATGGCCTGCACAAGCTGCACGTCCGACAAGTCGGGTACTCTCAACGACCCCAAGTGGCGGCGCGCGCTATGGATCGCGCTCGCCATCAATGGCGGCATGTTCGTTATCGAAATTGCAGCCGGCATCACGGGTGGATCGAAGGCGCTACAAGCCGACGCGCTCGACTTTTTCGGGGATACTGCGAACTACGCAATCAGTCTTGGCGTTGCCGGGATGGCGATAGCCTGGCGCGCACGCGCTGCGATGTTGAAGGGGGCGACGCTTGCTTTGCTAGGCGTCTATGTCCTGTTCGCAGCGGGATGGGGTGCGCTCCACGACGCAACGCCCCATGCCGAAATTATGGGCGTAGTCGGCATCGCGGCGCTGATCGCGAACCTTGTGGTCGCGGTCATGCTGTACCGCTTCCGAAGCGGTGATGCGAACATGAGGTCGGTATGGATTTGCTCGCGCAATGACGCGATCGGCAACATCGCCGTCGTACTGGCCGCAGGCGGCGTGTTCGGCCTCAACAGTGCGTGGCCTGATCTTGCCGTCGCCGCCTTGATGGCGGTGTTGGGAATATCGGGCGGTTTTCAGATCATGCGGCAGGCGCGCGCCGAAATGCTTAGCGAGCCCTCACCCGCCCCCGCTACTTACCAGCAGTCGTTACATGGCAGTCGGTAAGCTGCTAAGGCGCGGGCCGATGCACCGCCTTTCCGCCATGTTCCTCAGTTTCATGCTCGTGCTTATGCTCGGGCTTGGATCAGTCGCGCATGCGACCGAAGGCGTGACGTGCGTTGATACCACAGCGGTCAGCTCCTTCGATCATTGCGACGGCGATGCCGACCAAGTGCCGGCAGACACCGACAAGGCGTATCCTCACCATCATGGCGGTTGCCACGGCCATCATGTCGGCGTGCCGATCGCGTCCGATTCAACCGGACCAGCCAGCAGCGTTCGTATGACTGCATCGGTGTGGCGCAATGCGCCAAAGGCCCCGGTAGCGTCGGACCCAGCCCTACGTCCTCCCCAAGCCTGACCAACGCCTAATTCCGCCGGGAAAGCCCGTGCGGACACCCAAGGTTCGTCAGGAGTCCATTACCCATGCACCGTTTTATTGCGGCCTTATTGGCCGTGGCGTCGTGCGCGTCGTGCGCGTCGATCGCACAGGCGCAGTCAGCCGATCCCACATCGACCAGTCCCCCGCTCACCCTTGATCAGGCGCTTTCACTTGCCGGAGCGACCGCCCCCAGCCTTGAGGCTGCCACAGCAGGCGTCCGGGCAGCAGAGGCAGGCCGCACGGTTGCCGGCTACCGCCCTAACCCGTCGATCGTCGCCGAGACCGAGAACATTGCCGGTAGCGGTCAATATCGCGGCCTTCGCAGTGCCGAGACAACGGCAGGATTGGCACTACCGATCGAGTTGGGTGGTAAACGATCGGCACGGATCGCTGTCGCAGATGCGATTGGTAATCGAGCGAGGATAGGCACGGCGTTGGCCGCGGCCGATCTACGGCTTGCCATCACGCAGCTCTACATCGAGGCGACCGCAGCGGAACGCCGACTGGTGACCGCGCGCGAGCAGGCCGGTATCGCCCGCGAAGCATCGCGCGCTGCCGGCGTCCGCGTTCAAGCAGGGCGAGCATCACCGCTCGAACAGCAGCGCGCCGATGTATTGCGGATCAACGCGGACACGGCTTTGGAGCGCGCAGAGCGGCTTGCCGAGGTCGCGCGAAGTAATCTTGCCCGACGGATCAGCCAACCCCTCACGGGACCGTTGGACTTGGCGTGGTTCAATCGCGTCGAGGGCTTTGGTCCGGCACGGCCGAGCGAGACCGCAGGGACGTTGGCATTGGCAGCGACCCGCGCAGACGTGACAACGGCAGAGGCACAGGTGCGGCTTGCCAGGTCGCAACGCATTCCCGACGTGACACTCAGCGCCAGCGCACGCCGGCTTGAGGCTACGAACGACGTGGCAGCGGTGTTCGGGGTGTCGATCCCGTTTCCGCTGTTCAACAACGGCAAGGCGGCAGTGGCGCAGGCGCGAGCGCAGACCGATCAGGCGCAGGCGCTACGTCGCGTCGCCGAGCTGGATACCGCGCAGGATATCGCAAGCGCACAGGCGAACGTCGCGAATGCCGCGACGACCGCTCGTAACGCCAGCGGGCCGGCACTGGCATCGGCAAGTGAAGCCGCTCGGATTGCCCGGATCGGCTACCGGGAGGGCAAGTTCGGTCAGCTCGATTTGCTCGATGCCGAACGCACTCTGTCCGAAACACGAACCGCCGCGATCGATGCGCTCGCCACCTATCACGACGCCAAGGCACGCCTCGAACGGCTCGTTGCCGCAGCGCCCTCGCCCGAGGAAACCAATCAATGACGAAGATCATCATACGGGCGCTCGCGCCTGTGACCCTGGCTATCCTCCTTGCCGGGTGCGGCGGGGGTGGCAACAGCGAGGCCGGTGAGAAGGCCGGAGCCGAGAAGACCGAAGGTGCCGAGGCCGGCGAAGCCAAGGAGGGTCCAAAGGATATAGTCACCCTGTCCGCGCAGCAGATCGCGGATGCCGGGATAGAGGTTACGCGACCTACAGTAGGCGGCGTGGCCGGAGCGATCGAGCTATCGGCAACGATCGAGGGCGATCCTCAGGGTGTGCAGGTTGTGTCCACCTCCGTAGGCGGTCGGCTCGTTTCCCTCACCCGCAATCTCGGGCAGTCAGTCAGCCGGGGAGACCCGCTGGCTATCATCGAAAGCCGGGAAGCGGCATCACTGAAAGCGGAGGTAGAGGCCGCGCGGGCGCGTTCCGCACTCGCCCAATCGAACCTTCGCCGCGAACAGCGCCTGTTCGCCGAACGCGTTTCGCCAGAGCAGGATCTGGTCGCAGCGCGGACGGCAGCGACGGAGGCCAGCATTGCCCTTCGCCTCGCGCAGCAGCAGTTGTCAGCGACGGGCAGCGGAGGCGGTGCGCTTAACCGCATCGCGGTTCGTTCGCCGATCGCCGGCCAAGTGATCGCGCGATCGGCCACCCTCGGGCAAGCCGTCGCGGCCGATGCAGAGCTGTTCCGCGTCGCCAATCTGTCAAAGGTCACTGTCACCACATCACTCGTCCCCACCGATGCCGGCCGGGTGAAACCCGGCGTGCGTGTCGAAGTAACGGCACCGGGGCGGCGTCAGGAGGGGCGTGTTACGTTCGTGTCCCCCATTCTGGACGAGACGACCCGATTGGTGCCCGTGATTGCCACTCTCGACAACGCCGGCAGCACATGGCGCGTTGGTGAGACGGTCAACGTATCGATCCTCGTTCCTTCGACCGGGGACCGTACCGTTGCTGTACCATCGGCCGCAGTGCAGATGATCGAGGACAAGTCGTTTGTGTTCGTCCGCACCGCGACAGGTTTCCGGGCAATTCCGGTGACGCTTGGCCGCACCAATGGCGGGCAAGTCACCGTAACGGCAGGCCTTACCGGCTCAGAGCGCATCGCTTCCACCAACAGCTTCACGCTCAAAGCCGAACTCGGCAAGGGTGCGGGCGGGGATGAGGACTGAGCCATGATCGGTCGCATCGTCACCCTCTCCGTCGAGAAGCGCTGGCTCGTCCTGCTTCTCACTATCGCGGCTGCATTGCTCGGGATTGGCGCGCTGCGTCAGCTTCCGATCGACGCCGTACCCGACATCACCAACAACCAGGTGCAGATCAACGTCGTTGCTCCCGCCCTGTCCCCCGATCAGATCGAGAAGCAGGTTGCGTTCACGGTCGAAACCGCGCTCGCGGGCATTCCCGGTCTTGAATATACCCGCTCGCTAAGCCGCAATGGCTTTGCCCAGATCACAGCGGTTTTCGGTGAAAAGACTGATATCTACTTTGCGCGGGCGCAGGTCGCGGAACGCCTGCGAACCGCAGAGGAAGACCTTCCCGAAGGTGTGAACCCCGAGATGGGGCCGATCGCCACGGGCCTTGGCGATATCTTCATGTGGACCGTCGAATACCGCGAGCTGGATCAGGTCCATCATCGCAACGGGGAACCTGGCCTGCAACGCGATGCCAGCTATATCACCCCCGAGGGGGATCACCTCGTCAGCGACGCCGACAAGGCGACATATCTGCGCACCGTGCAGGATTGGATCGTCACGCCGCAGCTCAAAAGCACGGCCGGGCTTGCTGGCGTCGACTCCCTTGGTGGCTACACCAAGGAATATCGCGTTATTCCGGACATACAGCGCATGGCGGCAATGCGGCTAACGCTGCAGGATCTCACCACCGCCCTACAGCGCAGCAATACCAGCGCGGGCGCTGGCGTGGTCAACCGCAACGGCGAAGGGTTGGCGGTTCGATCGGATGGGCGTGTCCGCAACGCCGACGAGCTGGCCCGTACCGTCGTTGCCACCCGCGAGAGCGTTCCAATACTGCTCAACCAGATCGCGACCGTTCGCACCGGGCAGGCGCTACGCATGGGATCGGCGTCGGAAAACGGTCATGAGGTTGTCGTCGGGACCGCAGTCATGCGGATCGGGGAGAATAGCCGCACGGTGTCGACGGGCGTTGCCGAACGGCTGACGCAGATCGGCCGCTCGTTACCGGTCGATGTTGTCGTGAAGCCGGTTATGAACCGGACCGAGCTGGTGAACTCCACGATTGCCACGGTTGCCCGCAACCTTGCCGAGGGTGCGGTGCTGGTGATCGTCGTTCTGTTTGCGCTGCTTGGCAATTTCCGTGCGGCGTTGATCGCGGCCTGCGTCATTCCGATCACGATGCTGTTGACCAGCATCGGCATGTTGAAGGCGGGTGTTTCGGCCAATCTGATGAGCCTTGGCGCGCTCGACTTTGGTCTGATCGTGGATGGCGCGGTCATCATCGTGGAGAACGCATTACGGCGTTTGGGCGAGGCGCAGCATGGTCGCGATGACGTGCTGACGATCGAGCAACGTCTCGGGATTGTCGCGGCATCGGCGCGCGAGATGATCCGGCCATCGGTGTACGGGCAGGCTATCATCATCCTTGTCTATGCGCCGTTGCTCACCTTCACGGGTGTCGAAGGCAAGATGTTCGAGCCGATGGCGCTGACAGTCATCATCGCTCTAGTGTTCGCCTTCATCCTGTCGCTGACCTTCATACCGGCAGCGATTGCGATCTGGCTCAGCAAACGGGTTGAGGAAAAGGAAAGCCGCGTCGTCACGTTCCTACGGCAGCGCTATGAGCCGGGACTCGATGCGGCAATGCGCCGACCCACCCTCACTATCGGCGTCGCGATCGGTGCGCTGGCACTCGCCGGGGCTGCTTTCACGACATTGGGGCAGGAGTTCTTGCCGCAGCTCGATGAGGGCAACATTCTCGTGCAGGCGGTCCGCATCCCCGGCACATCGGTCGATCAGAGTCAGGCAATGCAATTCCAGGTGGAAAAGGCACTCGCCAAGGCCCCTGAGGTCCGTTTCGCCTTCTCGCGCACCGGCACGTCTGAAATCGCATCGGACCCAATGCCGCCTAACGCGACTGACACGTTCGTCATCCTGAAGCCGAAGAAGGAGTGGCCCGACCTCGGTTTGTCTAAGGAAGAGCTGGTGGAGCGGCTGGAAAAACGCCTCTCCACCCTGCCGGGCAACGCCTATGAGATCACCCAGCCGATCCAGATGCGGTTCAACGAGCTGATTGCAGGCGTGCGCGGCGATATCGCGATCAAGGTATTCGGCGACGACTTTGGCGAGATGAACGCGACCGCAGATCGGATAGCCGGCATCCTTCGAAAGACGCGAGGTGCAGCAGACGTGCGGGTTGAGCAAACCGAAGGCTTGCCGATGCTCGATATCCGGCCGAACCGCACTGCCATGTCCCGCGTCGGGGTGACGGCGGGTGACGTGCAGGACACGGTTGCCGCAGCCATTGGCGGCCGACAGGCTGGCGTGATCTTTGAAGGCGATCGTCGCTTCCCCGTCGTGATCCGGATGGCGGAAAGCTCACGATCCGATCTGACGGCGGTTGCCCAGGTGCCGGTGCCGACCGGCAGTGGCGGCTTCGTACCGCTATCGACTGTAGCGGATATCGCCGTGGTCGATGGTCCCAATCAGATCAGCCGCGAGAACGGCAAGCGCCGTGTCGTGGTGCAGGCCAACGTGCGCGATCGGGACGTGGCCGGTGTCGTGGCTGATGCCCGGTCAGCCATCGACGCTCAGGTGAAGTTGCCGCCCGGAACGTACCTCGAATGGGGCGGTCAGTTCGAGAACCTGGCATCTGCCCGCGATCGGCTCAGCGTTGTGGTGCCGATCTGCTTCGTGGTCATCATGTTCCTCCTCTACGGTGCGCTTGGCTCCGTCAGGGATGCGTTGATCGTGTTTACCGGCGTTCCGCTGGCGCTGGTCGGAGGCATCCTTGCTCTGGTGCTAAGAGGCATGCCGTTTTCGATCTCAGCGGCAGTCGGCTTCATCGCGCTATCAGGGGTCGCGGTTCTCAACGGACTGGTCATGGTGTCGTCCATCCATGATCTGATGCGGCAAGGCATGGATCGTGCGGTAGCGGCGCATCAAGGCGCTCTGGCGCGGCTCCGGCCGGTTGCGATGACGGCGCTCGTTGCGTCGCTTGGCTTCGTGCCGATGGCACTTGGTCATGGTGCTGGAGCCGAGGTGCAAAAGCCGCTGGCGACCGTCGTTATTGGTGGCCTGATATCCGCAACCTTGCTCACCTTGTTTGTGCTGCCGACGCTCTACGCTCGTTTCGGACGGCGCGAGCTGCCAGCTCCTTCAGGGGGACACATCGAACTGCCGCCTTTGGCTCATGACAGCGTGAGGGTTTAAGCTATGCAGGCCGTTGCTTTTACGCTCATTCCCGTCGTCGCCGTACTGATCGGCTCGCTATTCGCGGTATCGAGACGGCCAAGCGATGCCTTCGTAAGCGCTATGCAGCACTTGGCGGCAGGCGTCGTGTTCGCCGCAGCGGCAGCCGAGATCCTGCCCCAGGTGATGCACGAAGGTTCACCGATCGCGACATTCACTGGCGGCGCGCTTGGCATTCTCGTGATGCTGTCGCTCAAAGCCCTTGAGGGGCGCGCCAGTGGACCGATCGCTATGCTCGGGGCAGTTGCAGTCGATATCCTGATCGACGGGCTTGTTCTCGGATTGGCGTTCGTCGCTGGCGGGAAGGCCGGCGTGTTGCTGACGATCGCGTTGACGTTGGAGGTGCTGTTTCTCGGACTGACCGTAACGACCGAGTTGAGTGAGACGATCAAGTCCAAGGCACGTATCATCGCGATTACGATGGGGATCGCGTTGTTGCTGCCGATTGGTGCGGCGATAGCGACACCCGTTGCGACGTTTCCGCCCGTCGTCATCGCCGGGTTTCTCAGTTTCGGTCTGATGGCGCTGCTCTACCTCGTGACGGAAGAGCTGTTGGTTGAAGCGCACGAGAAGCCAGACACCCCGCTTATCAGCGCGATGTTTTTCATCGGGTTTCTGGGATTGCTCCTGATTGAGGAGGTATTGGGCTGACCGCTCGACGTGGAACGTCTTGGACCGATGATGATGACGCCGAGCTTCGTCAGCGTATCGGGGCCAGGCAGACGCTGGCGGTAATCGCGCGCGAGATGGGACGAACGATGGATGCGGTTCGGGGAAGAGCCTCAACCCTGAGGGTAACTCTCCGCTCGACGCAGCGACCGTGGCGGGACGGCGTGCCGCGCCGAGTAGACGTAGACTAGAAAATAGGGGCGGTTGCCCGCCCCTATCCATCCTTTAGCCGTGCTTCATGCCGCCCTTGGCATGATCGCAGCAGTCAGCAGCCTTGGCTTTTGCGCCATCCTTGCAGCAGTCCGCACCGTCCTTGCAGCACGCCATGTCGGCGCAGCAATTGGCGACAGCGGCGAATGCGCCAGTCGACAGGGTGAGGGCGAAAGCAGCGCTGATGAGCTTGAACTTGGTCATGATATTCTCCGTAATTTACGTGTGATGATGCTCAACTTCACACGGTTTGCGGAGGGGGTGTGGCCGGAGCGTATGCAATGCCCAAAAGGCCGGTCTGTGGAGCCGGCCAAGGCGATAGACGGGAGGACGGAACCAGCTCGATATGCTCGACGGTTTCGCCGGCAACAGCAACGCACGGTATGGCGCAGGCCGACGCAGGGGCCTTTTTGATGGGAGCGCCTGCTGATTTGCTGGCGCAGTCCATCATCGCGGACGCAGCCGGAGGCGCGGCCATCGCCATCGTCTCGCAGAGCGGGCCAAGCCGGACCAGCAACATCACCGCCAAGACGAAAAACGCCATGGAATGCAACATTTTGGAGAGTGGGCGAGCCCGGCGTTTCATCGAATGCATCTAGAAGCACCCTCAGTCATGTACAATGCCGCAGGAGCGGTTTGCCACACTAAGCGGACTTTACTCGCCTTTCCGGTACGTTGGCGAGGTTGCGATGCTCGAAAGGTCCGTGGCGCTATCGATCGGCACGCCTGCCTCCTTTCGCTCGGAATAGCGATCGACCAATTGGGCGGTGTGCGGGCGTAGCAGGACAGTGAAGCGTACCAATTCTTCCATCACGTCCACGAGCCGATCATAGTAGGCCGACGGCTTCATTCGATCGTTTTCTTCGAACTCGGCAAACGCCTTCGCGACGCTGGATTGGTTGGGGATCGTCACCATTCGCATCCAGCGGCCGAGGACGCGCAGCGTGTTCACGCTGTTGAACGACTGCGACCCGGCCGACACTTGCATGACGGCGAGCGTGCGGCCCTGCGTCGGGCGCATCCCGCCCATCGACAGCGGCAGGTGATCGACTTGCAGCTTCATGATGCCGGTAATCTGGCCGTGTCGTTCAGGGCTGCACCACACATGCCCCTCCGACCACATCGACAGTTCGCGCAACTCGTGGACGGCCGGGTGATCGTCCCCCGTCACCTGATCGGGCAGCGGCAACGTCGAAGGATCGAAGATCCGCGTTTCGCAGCCGAAGAATTGCAGCAGGCGAGCAGCTTCCTCGACGCACAGCCGCGAAAAGGACCGCTCCCGCAAAGAGCCATAGAGCAACAGGATGCGCGGAGGTGGATCGCCAGCACCCAGCCCAAGGGCAGGACGATCGAGCGCATAGCGCCGATCGAGCGCGGGCAGATTATCAGGATCGGCGAGAATACGGAGCGGCATCAGGCGGTCCTTGGGCCTAGCAGAATGATGCAGGTGCCGATCAGGCACAGTGCGGCTCCACCCGCGTCCCAGCGATCGGGCCTTACCCCTTCGACAGCCCACAGCCAGATCAACGATGCGCAGATATAGACGCCGCCATAGGCAGCATAAGCCCGCCCCGCTGCGTCGCTATCCACGCGTGTCAGCAGCCAGGCGAACAGCATAAGTGAGACCACGCCCGGAACCAGCCACAGGGGCGATTTATCCAGCCGGAACCATGCCCAAAAGGCAAAGCAGCCTGCGATTTCCGCAAGTGCCGCGGCCATATACACTAGCGCCGTCATACCATGCTGATCCTGATCGCGAGTGCCGCAAGTGTTACCAGCAGCACCGGAATCGTTAGCGTCGCGCCAACCTTGAAGTAATAGCCCCAGCCGATCCGAATGCCCTTTTGCCCGAGGATATGCAGCCAGAGCAGTGTTGCGAGCGAGCCTATCGGCGTGATCTTCGGTCCGAGGTCGCACCCAATTACGTTGGCGTAGATCATCGCTTCCTTGATCGCGCCCGTGGCGTGGGTCGCGTCGATCGACAGCGCCCCCACGAGTACGGTCGGCATGTTGTTCATCACCGACGACAGCAGCGCGGCGATGATCCCGGTCCCGAACGCCGCGCCCCACACGCCGCCTTGCGCAGTGCGATCGAGCAGGCTGGCAAGGTGATCGGTCAGGCCAGCATTCCGCAGGCCGTAGACGACCAGGTACATGCCGAGCGAAAAGATCACGACCTGCCACGGGGCACCGGCCAGCACCTTGCGCGTCTGGATGACGTGGCCGCGCGAGGCGATGATAAGCAGGAGGACCGCGCCCACAGCGGCAACGGCGCTGACCGGTACGCCGATGGGTTCGAGCAGAAAGAAGCCGGCAAGCAGTAGAGCAAGAACGACCCAGCCCGCCTTGAACGTGGCACGGTCGCGGATCGCATCACCGGGCGTGCGGAGTTGCGCCACATCGTAATTCGCCGGTATGTCACGGCGGAAGAATAGCAGCAGCGCTATCAGCGTCGCGGCGATCGACGCCAGATCGACCGGCACCATCACCGAGGCATAATCGGCAAAGCCGATCCGGAAGAAGTCGGCCGACACAATGTTGACGAGGTTGGAGACGATCAGCGGCAGACTGGCGGTATCAGCGATGAACCCCGCTGCCATGACGAACGCCAGCGTCGCCTTGTCCTTGTATCCCAGGGCACGCAGCATCGCGATGACGATCGGCGTCAGGATCAGGGCCGCGCCATCATTGGCGAACAACGCCGATACCGCCGCGCCGAGCAGCACGATCAGCACGAACAGTCGGCGACCATGCCCCCCGCCCCAGCGCGCGACGTGGAGCGCCGCCCATTCGAAGAACCCGGCTTCATCGAGCAACAGGCTGACGATGATGATCGCGACGAACGTCGCGGTCGCGTTCCAGACGATGCCCCACACCACCGGCACGTCGGAGAGCGAGACGACCCCGACGAGCAGCGCGATCGCCGCGCCGCCCATCGCGCTCCACCCGATGCCAAGGCCCTTCGGTTGCCAGATGACGAGCGCGATCGTGGCGACGAAGATAGCGAGCGCGAGCAACATCAGGCGACGCGCTGGCCCGAGGCGTCCACGACCTGTTCGCCGTCCTCCTTGGCAAACGCACCCTGTTGCGGCTCCGGCAGTAGATCGAGGACCGCTTCGGACGGACGACACAGTTTCACGCCAAGCGGCGAGACGACGAGCGGCCGGTTGATCAGGACCGGATGCGCCATCATCGCGTCCACCAGCGCTTCGTCGGACAGCGACGTGTCGCCCAGGCCCAACTCCGCATAAGGAGTCCCCTTCTCACGCAGCAGATCGCGGGGCGTGATCCCGGCGCGATCGATCAGCTCGACCAGCAGCGCGCGCGCAGGCGGTGTCTTCAGATATTCGACCACATGAGGCTCGATGCCGGCATTGCGGATCATCGCCAGCGTGTTGCGCGACGTGCCGCATTCGGGGTTGTGATAGATCACGATATCGACGGCCACGGGGCGTCCTTTCAGCAGCATGGGGTGAGTTCGGCTAGGAGTGGCCCACATAGTTCGGGTGAGCCGGCGCAGCAGTCTTTGACGAGGAACAGGGTCAGTGCGCGCAGCCCGTCCAGATCGGCGCGGTAGACGATCGAGCGGCTATGTCGTTCGGAACGGACGATGCCGGCACGCGCGAGAATGCCAAGGTGCGCTGACATAGTGTTTTGCGGCACGTCGAGCTGACGGGCTATTTCGCCGGCCGCCATTCCAACTGGTTCGTGCCGGACCAGTAGGCGAAACACGTCGAGGCGTGTGCCTTGTGCGAGAGCGCTAAGTGCAGCAATGGCCGAATCGTTTTCCATATATCCAGCATAGAGGATATGTCAGACTTGGCTAGTTCGAGATTTCCGAGGCCAACCTTCTCATTTTACGATCCCTTTTGAGAATCGGCTCATGGCAGGGGTGTGCGTAAAACGGCCGTTTTCCGAACCGTTGGCATACGACCGGCCCGAGCCGGCCCTTGCCGCGGGCCAATGTTCATCAACCGGTTCGGAAAACAATGTGCAGGAAAGGCCACGTACGTCAGCTATCCGCACAGAGGTGCCCGATAGCTGCCCGTCGGCAATGACCCATCGCCAGTCGGCCTGATGCTGGTGCCAAGTGACCTCAGGAATGGCGGCGTTCAAGACCAGTTACCAGTCGCGCTCTATCGCAAATATGGGCGAGCGCCGATCATCCTGTTGGCCTCGTCGAATGACGGGTTCCGTCCGGAGCCGCCGTTCGTAACTCGCTTTACGAACGGCTTGAGTTGGTCGCCAGCTGCCGCGCCTCCGTGACCCAGTTTCGGTCGTTCGGCGCCGGTTGAAGGCGTCTCGAAAGCGGTCGCTCGTTCAGGTGAAACGGTGCGGCAGGAAGTGGGCCGATTGCCGACAGTCCGGTCCTCGGTGCTTCTCCGCGGAAAGCTGCCGTTGAGTTGTCAGCGCAAGAGGTGCGATGATCTGGTCGGGCACACGCCGACGCGTTCCAAATAATCCATTCTGCCGTTCCGGTTTCAGTTTCCATGGCGATTACCCCTGAAACGCAGTTATGCTGATGCTTCGAAAGGGAGGACAAGTTGATCGCCCCGCTCACCCGGAAGAAGAAGGACGGGACGCTGTATACGCGCCCCGACAAAGTCGAGGCGCTCCTCCCCGCCCTTGGCGTCCTGTCGCGCGATGGACTGCTCGAGCGGGCCCGGATCCGCAATCGAAAGGATCCTGGCTACGTGCCCAGCGAATGTCTGGTTCATTTCATCCGCGCCAGTCGTTGCGAAAACTCCGACGCTTCGTTCGAGCGCCTCTACAAGGCGCTCGCCGAGCGCGTCATGCGGGCGGTGCCGATCGCTTCGGGCGGCACCGTGTCCGCCACTGACGAGCGCATCCGCGACGCGGTCTTCGACAACTTCGTCGACTTGCTCGCCAAGGACCGCGCGGAGCCCGACGACAGGCTCGACTTCTTTGAGGCGCGGTTCGATCTCGCCATCAAGCGGCTCCGGCTCGACGCCCAAGAGCGGGTGTGGCGCGAAGCGAACCGCGGCGTTTCCATGGACGACGAGGAGGGCGGCGCCGCTGAGGCGGCAGCCTCCGCCGGCACGACCGACCCGCTGGACGCCGAAATTTTTTCCGATCCGCTTTTCCGGGAGAGGCTCTACGTCGCGATTGACGCCCTGCCACCAGAACAAAGCAGGACCATGCATCTCCTGCTGATCGGGTGGCAGATCCATTCGAGCGACCCGTCGGTCATGACGATCGCTAGGGCCCTGGACTGCTCGGATCGGTCAGTTCGCAACTATCGGGACCGGGCGCTAAAGACGCTTGGCGCCCTTTTCAATCCTGGGGACGACGAATGACCGCCACCAACCCGCCGCTCGCGCTCGACGCCGTGCTCGACCTGTTCCAGATGGAGGAGGTCCACGACGGCGATGTCCTCGCCCGCTACGTCGCGGCCCATCCTCAGTTCGCGCTGCAGCTGATCGACTTCTCCCGTCTAATCGCCACGCCCGACACCGAGGACGAGGGCGGCCTGACCGCGACCGAGCAGTCCCGCGTCGACGCGGCGTGGATCAGGCATCAGGCAGCCCGGCCCAAAGCCGCGACTGACGCCGATCCCTTGGCTCGCCTTTCCGGCGACGTGGGCAAGGCTCTCGCCGTTAAGCTCGGCGTGCCGCGGCAGGTGATCACCTGCATCCGCGAGCATAGGGTGCTCGCCTCCAGCGTCCCGACGCCCGTGACGCGCGAGCTGTCCGTGGCGCTGGGCGTTCCTCAGCCGCACGTGATCGCCGCAATGGCGCGACCTCCGGCGGGGATGGCGGCGACCAGAAGCTACAAGTCGAACGGTCCACCCGGGTCCGTCGCGCAGACCACGTTCGAGCAGGTGCTGACGGATGCCGGCGTATCCGAAGCCGACCGCGTTCGGCTGATGGCCGACGGCTGACCCGTGGACGCAACTGAGCTAGGACGCCGACGCGCGGCGGAACTGCACGCCAGCGCGGTCGCGCGGGGACTCGATCCGACGGATCCCTACGCCTTCGCGGTCGCGATCGCGAAGGATCGCGGCCTCGACGTCGATTCAGCGAATCCGGGTGCCACGGTCCTCGACAACGGACGCGCGACGCTGGTTCCGGAGGATGACCTCATCATCCATGAGAACATCGGGTCGCCCTTCGAGCGGGCGTTCCTCGTCGCTCATGAGATCGGGCATCACGAGCTGGGGGACGGAACCTCGTCCCCGACGGTCACTGAGGCGGATCCGGCCCGTGGCTCGGAGCCCTCGCCGACCGGCATCGACCGCGTGGTGGACTACGGCCGCCGGCAAAGGCGCGAGGTCCAGATGGACCTCTTCGGCCGGGAGCTCCTCCTACCCCGTGAAGTGGTGTGCCGCCTCCACCTCGAAGATGGTCTGACCGCGTCTGACATCGCCGAGCGGATGCAAGCCCCGTTCGACGTCGTGGCGCAGCAGCTGTTCGACGGTCTCCTACTCCCCGTGATCGAACCCGACGACAAAGTCCGCGAGTTCCATCCGCTGAATGAGGCCCAGGCGATCGCTGCGGCCCATCGCGGCGGCCCCTACTTGCTCGAGGCAGGGCCCGGCACCGGCAAGACTCAGACCTTGACCGCGCGGGTCGTTCAGCTGCTCGACGAGGGCGTCGATCCCAAGCGGCTCCTCGTGCTCACCTACTCGAACAAGGCAGCCGGGGAGATGGCCGACCGCATTGCGGCCGAGTGTCCCGAGAAGGCAGCGGCGATGTGGATCGGCACGTTCCACGCCTTCGGGCTCGACCTCATCCGACGCCTCAGCGCCGAATTCTCGCTTCCCGACAATCCGCAGTTGATGGACAGGGTCGAGGCGGTCGAGCTGCTCGAGCGGGAGTTCCCGAAGCTGGCGCTCGAACACTATCAGGATCTTTATGACCCGACGCGGCTGATCGGCGACATCCTCGCGGCGATCTCGCGAGCGAAGGACGAGGTGGTCACCGCCGAGGAATATGCGCGGCACGCGGAGGCCATGCGCGTCGCTGCGGTCGGAGACGAGGCACGGACGACCGAGGCGCTCAAGTCCACCGAGGTGGCGCGGGTCTATGCGCTATACGAGAGGATCAAGCGCGAACGGCGGGCGGTCGATTTCGGCGACCTGGTATCGCTCCCCGTCGAACTCCTCGAGCGGCGCACTGACATCGCCGCGAAGCTCGGCGGAATGTACGACCATCTGCTCGTCGACGAGTATCAGGACGTCAACCGCGCCAGCGTTCGGCTACTCAAGGCGATCCGCCCAACCGGCGATAACCTCTGGGTCGTCGGCGACGCTCGGCAGTCCATCTACCGGTTCCGGGGAGCGTCCCCGATCAGTACCTCCAAGTTCACGACGGAGGATTTCCTTGGTGCCGCGTCGGGCAGGCTGAAGGTCAACTACCGCTCGTTCGACGAGATCGTCACGGCCTACTCCGCCTTCGCGGTCAGAATGACGGCGAGCAAGACGGAGACGCTGCTTAAGGCGGACCGTGGTCATTCTGGGATCCCGATCGAGCTCAGGACCCGCGCCATGAAGGACGAGCAGTCGGTCGCGATCGCCGACTGCGTCGCCGAGATGCACGAGGCCGGCTTCGCCTACCGCGACCAAGCCGTGCTGTGCACCGGCAACGAGCGGCTCGGCGTGATCGCCCGGGACCTCGAGCGCATGGGCGTCCCAGTTCTATTCCTCGGCAGTCTGTTCGAGCGCGGCGAGGTCAAGGACCTTATGTCGATGTTGTCGCTGCTCGCCGACCGCCGGGCGATGGGCCTCGTTCGCGCCGCAGGCATGACTGAATTTGCCATGTCGCTCGACGACGTCGGCGCCATACTCGCGACTCTGCGCGACGACGAGCGGGAGCCGCTCGATTGGCTTGCCGCGCGACGGGACCTGCCGATCTCCGCGGACGGCCATGCCGCGTTGGACAGCCTCGCGGAGGCGCTTGAGGGCTTCGACGCCGACACGCCGCCTTGGCGAGTCCTCGCCGTGATCCTCCTCGACCGAACCCGCATCGCCGCCACTATCGCCGTGGCGCAGTCGGTCGGCCAACGCAGCCAGGGCATCGCGCTTTGGCAGCTGATGAACTTCCTCCGCGTGCAGCCGCGCGAGCAGGGAAAGGCCGTTCCCCGCCTATTGGACCGGATCAGGCGGCTCGTGGCGATCGGCGACGATCGCGACCTTCGCCAGCTACCTGCCGCCGCGCAGGGACTGGACGCGGTGCGGCTCATGACGATCCATGGCGCTAAGGGCCTCGAGTTCCGGTGCGTCCACCTCCCGGGCCTCAACCAGGACACGCTCCCAAGTCAGTCAAAGGCGCCCGCATGCCTCCCGCCGGAGGGCGTCATCGCGGGATTGACCGGCGATGTGAAGACGGCCTTGCGCGATGGGGACGCGGAGGAGCGGGAGTGCCTATTCTACGTCGCGCTGTCGCGCGCGCGCGACCGACTCGTCATGTATGCGGCCACGGAGAAGGCCAACCACTCTGCCAGACCCCTGTCCGAGTTCCTCAACCGCCTCGGGGCGGCCGTTGCGCGGTCCACGCCCGATCTGCTCCGCAAGCTGCCTCCCGCCCCGGAGGACGAGCGGGTCACGCTCGTGATCGACGGGACGATCCGGCTGCGGGATTCGCAGGTGGCGATGCTGGACAAGGACAAGTGCAGGCGACGCTTCTTCTACACACACGTGCTCGGCATTGGGGGGCGCCGGACCGAGACCGACTACATGAGGATGCACGAGGCGGCTCGGTCCGTCGTCCGCGCGGCGGTGCGGGAGGGGCTCGACGTGTCGGATGACGCGCACCTCCGTGCCGCCGTCGAACAGGCCTGCGACGATCATGGTCTCGACACGCCCGGCAGCTTTGCGGAGCTGCGGACGATGGCGATCACGCTGGTGACGCGGTTCCGGCAGTCTCGCTTGGCCCACCCCGCCGAGATCCCGGCAGCGGTGCCGCTCAATATCGGCTCCGATCAGATCGTCTTCAACGCCGACGATGTCCTTGTCGACGCGCGGGGCGTCCGGATCTACCGGCGCATCCGAACGGGAGCTTACCGCAAGTCGGACACCGAGAACCTCGGCGTAGCCACCGCGCTGCTCGCCCTCGCGGAGAGTGCACCCGGCGCGGCCGCGGAGGTGGTGCACCTGATGAGCGATCAGGTCACCGCGCTCGACATGACGACGCGCGTGCTCGGCAACCGACGTGAGCTGCTGGATAAGGTCGTCGCGGGAATCCGCGACGGTTCGTTCCCCGCATCCCCGTCACAGCGCATCTGCCCGGGGTGCCCCGCCTTCTTCATCTGCGGGCCCGTCCCCAGCGGCTCGCTGCAGAAAGTTTTCTGATCGCCTTTCCGGTCGGCAGTGTCCGTTCCGATTGTCCCTTCGTGACCGGGTTGACCCGGCTAGACACGAAGGAAAAAGCAAGATGAACACCCCCGAACTCCCCGAATACGACGACGTCGGCGACGCGATCCGCGAGGGCCGCCCCCTGCTGGCGGCAAAGGCCTACCGCATCCAGTTCGCGCTCGACGGCCTCGACTTCCGCCCGCTCGGCATCGCCGACCCGATCCCGGTGGGCCGCCAGATCCTCGAGGCCGCGGGCCTCGAGCCCGAGCGCGGCTACAGCATCTTCGCGATCCTCGACACCGGCGATTTCGAGGATGTGCGCCTCAACGAGACGTTCGACCTCCGCGGGGCCGGCGCGGAGCGCATTGTCGCCTTCCTGACGGACCGCGACTTCAAGTTTGAGGTCAACGACCACGAGGAACGCTGGGGCAAGCCGACGATCAGCGGCCGTATCCTCGAGCAACTCGCCAAGCCGGGCCCCGACGAAGCAGTCTTCCTCGAGGTTCGCGGCGGGACGGACGTCCTGATCGAGCCCGCGATGCTGGTCGACCTCAGCGCGCCGGGCATCGAGCGCTTCTACAACGCGAAGCGCCCGACGGTGGAGATCGAGATCATCGTCAACACCCGTCCGCGCACCGTGCCGGGGCCGGAGGTGACCTTCGAGCAGATCGTCGAAATGGCCTTCCCCGGTCCGCACGAGCCGAACGTCGTATTCTCCATGACCTACCGCAAGGCGGCCTCGACGCCGCATGCCGGGGAGCTTGGCGCCCACGGCTCGGTCACCATTAAGCAGGGGACGGTCTTCAATGTCACGCGCACTGTTCAGTCGTAACGCCGACCTCGCGAAGCTGCGCGAGGAGGGCTATTTCGTCCAGATCGTCGGAGGGTTCCTCGTCATGCGCGAGGTCCCCTACGTCGACGCCGACCGCAAGGTGCGCAAGGGGACCTTGATCTCAAGCCTGGCGCTGGCCGGCGACCAGACCAGGCCGCCCGACACGCACGTCGTGCATTTCGACGGCGAGTACCCTTGCTTTGCCGATGGGGCCCGCATCGCCGCGATCGCCAACCAGACGACCCACTTCGACCTCGGCCACGGTCTGACCGCCGAGCATGCGTTCTCGAGCAAGCCCGACGGCGGCTATCGCGACTATCACCACAAGATGACGACATACGCGTCGATCATCGCGGGGCCGGCCGCGGTGCTCGATGCAACTGCGACACCCCGGCCCTATCGCGCGCTCGACGAGGAGGACGCCGACAGCGTGTTCAACTACGTCGAGACCGCGTCGGACCGCGTCGGCATCGGCGCGTTGACGGCGAAGCTGGCGGGGCACCGTATCGCAATCATTGGGCTCGGCGGCTCGGGCAGCTATATCCTCGACATGGTCGCGAAGACGCCGGTGGCGGAGATCCGCATCTTCGATGCCGACGAGTTCCTCCAGCACAATGCTTTCAGGGCACCTGGCGCGCCGAGCCTCGACGAACTCCGCGAGGCGCCGCTCAAGGTGGACCACTTCAAGGGGATCTACGAGCGCATGCATCGCGGCATCACCGCGGTGCCAGTCGCGATCGCGCCGGGTAATCTCGACCTGCTCGACGGCATCGACTTCGCGTTCCTGAGCCTCGACGCAGGCGAGGCCAAGGCGGCGCTGGTCGAGCGGCTCCACGCGCGAGGCGTCGGTTTCATCGACATCGGCATGGGGCTGGAGCTAGGCCACCGAGGCCTCAGCGGGATCCTTCGCGTGACGACCAGCACCCCGGAGACGCGGGAAACCGTCGCGTCGCATGAACGGATCCCGCTCGCCGGGGGCGGTGCCGGCGACATCTACGCGTCCAACATCCAAGTCGCCGACCTCAATGCGCTGAACGCGGTGTTCGCGGTCATCAAGTGGAAGAAGCTGTGCGGCTTCTACTGCGACCTCGAGAACGAGCATCATTCGACCTATACGCTCGATGGAAACATGCTGCTGAACGAGGATCAGTCATGATGCGGCATTCCGACCTCGAACACCGGTTCGTCGAGACGTTTCCGGAAACGCTTGAACCTGGCGTGCTCTACGTGTCGATGGAGTTCGGAAGCGCTGCGCACAGCTGCTGCTGCGGCTGTGGCGAGGAGGTCGTGACACCGCTCACGCCGACGGATTGGAACATCAGCTACGACGGCGAGACGATCACGCTGCACCCGTCGGTCGGTAGTTGGACGCTCCCATGCCGATCGCATTACGTGATCCGCCGCAATCGGGTGATCGAAGCGCCTCCTTGGTCGGATGCGGAAGTTGCAGCTGAACGTCGACGCGACCGTTGGGCGAAGGCGGCGCATTATGGTTTGAATGAAGTTTCCGAGGTGGCCGTATTAAAGGTGAATGTCGAACGTTCTCAAACACTACCAGCCGCCTCCGGATGGAAAAAGCGCTTCCTCGGTTGGCTGATGGGATCAAAATCTTAGGCGACCGCTTGTCAGGGTTCTGCGCGCTTCAACCGCGCGCAGAACCCAACCAATTTTCATTCGATGAGTCGATCCAAGCGACCGGAGCGAATGGCAGCTTTAGGACACGTTCACAGAAGCGGCGCGTGACCGAAATTGGGGCGCGTAGCTGCCGTCGCGAGCTTTATGAACAAGCGTCCGCTTACGTTGTCTGCGCGCCCGAAAGCGGACCGGCGGCTCTCCACCAATTTTGGCGGCGCCGAACCGCATTATCGGCAATTATTATATGGAACGGCTGCAGCCCGCATCGGGCTGTTGGCCTCAAGACGAGCTGCCAAGTCGGTATAAATATCTTGCCGACATAATACGTTTTATCTTGGACTCCATATAGCTCATAATCCTCGGTGAGGCAGGACGCATCGAACGGCGCGCCGCCCCGCTCGATGGCGATCTCGCCGAGGACGTCGGCGCGGATCGCGCATCCGGTTCCCGCCAGCGGCAAGGGCGCACCCAGCATCGCGCGCACGGGCTGCTGCATGCCATGCGCGTAGGCGAATTCGTCGGCGTAATGGCCCGACACCAGCGATCCCGATCGGATCAGCGGCAATACCGGCACCTGCACCACCGCATAGCTCTGCAACAATGCGTCGAAGACCCGCAGTTCCGCCGGATGAACCACGTCCTCGGCATCGTGGATGACGATCGCCTCGGTTCGCCGCTCCGCCGCGGCATCGTCCCGTTCCAGCGCAGCCCACAAGATATTGAGGCAATCCGCCTTGGTCGTCGGGCCATCGCGCGGGCCGACGATCATGCGAATGCGCGGATCACGTTCGACGAGTTCTCGCGCCGCCTCGATCGTCGCGGGATCGTTGGGATAGACCCCGACGTACACGCGATAGCCGGAATCACCGAACCGCGCCGTCGTCGCCGCCAGCATCGCGCCGATCACCGCCTCCTCGCGCCAGGCCGGGACGAATATCGCGAACGATGCGGGCACCGCCCGTCCGGGCAGATCGCTCACCCACCGGCGCGGTGCCTGCCAGTGTCGCAGCCGATCGACGAAAAAGCAGAGGTCGACACCGAGATCGTCGACCCCGCCGATCAGGAACCAGGTCGCCGCGAACAACATCGACTCGCGCACGGCGCCGTCCAGGACGACCATCAGAAAATCCAAGACCCCCGCCCCGCATTTCTAGGCGACAACATCCGCAACGGATGCTTTTGAGCAAGGAGAATTCGTCAAGCCATTAGGAATATTGAGGTCGCACGGCCAACCCCGCATGCAAATCGCACTACGGCGGCATGGATATTTCGACTTATCAACAGGATGCCTGACGGGGCGGGAAATATGGGTCACGCAAGCGGCGCCGGACCCGTCCTGCCGCGCACATAAATCGCGCCCGCCCATCGTAACGGTGCGAACCATTCCGTGGTCGGCGCGTTACTCGCCACTGATCCCTTTTCCCCTTTCGGGATCAGTGCCGGTCCAAGCACGGCACGGTCGCGCCGATGCGTAGCAGGCGGCGCGGCCAACGTGCTGGGCGGGTTACGGCGTGTCGCGACCGCCGCCGGTGCCACGGCCCGCGCCGCCACCCGCACCCGCCGCACCGACCGTGCCGATGTTGCCGAACAGATCCTCGAAGAAGCCGCGCTTGCGACCCAGCGTCGGCGTCGTCTTGCCATACGGATCGATGCTGGCGATCTGCTCGACGCCGGTGCGCGTCACCGACTTGACCGTGCCGTTGGGATCGAAGCTGATCTTCAGCGCGATCTGGTCCTTCGCCTTGGGCTTCTGGAAGTTGAGGTTGCGGCTGTCGCGCGCGACATAATACCAATCGCGCGTGCCGAACTGGCTGGCGATCGTCGGCTGGCCGAGCGTGCTCGCCACCGACTGGCGGTTGTCGACACCCGGCTGCACCGAATTCACCAGATCGGCATCGATGATATAGCCCTGATGCGACCGCAGCGGCGCGCAGGCGCCCATGGCGACGGTCAGCCCGAGGGTCAGCCCGAGGCCGATACGGGCAAAGGATACGCTCATCACTATCTCCAGCGGCAGCGCCACGCCATGTCGATTGCATCGCCCGCCGATCGCCTCGATATGCGAAGCACGGGCGGGCTTCAAGCGCCGGGGCCATGTTGGCGCGAATGGTGAGGATATGCCGTGGGTTGGTGGGGACGATTGTTTGGCGAACGCCGTGAAGAGGCGTTGCCGCTGTACAATGCGGTGGTGACGCGCGGACGCGCCGAACATTGGTATCTGGCCGGCGGCGTACCCGACACGGTCGACGGCCGCTTCGACATGATCGCCGCGGTGCTGGCGATGGTGCTGCTGCGGCTGGAGCGCGAGCTCGCCGCGGCGGCGCTGTCGGCGCATCTCACCGAGCGGTTCGTCGACGATATGGACGGGCAATTGCGCCAGATGGGCATCGGCGACATCGTCGTCGGCAAGCATATTGGCAAGATGATGAGCATGCTCGGCGGCCGGATCGGCGCCTATCGCGACGGGCTGGCGAGCGGCGATCTCGGTCCGGCGCTGGTCCGCAATCTCTATCGCGGCGTGGCTCCGGCGCCGCAGGCACTGGCCGCAGTCGCCGCCGACCTGATCGCGCTGCACGACGCGCTCGCCACCGCCCCGCTCGACCGCCTCGTTGCCGGAGACCTGCCATGACCCCCGAATTCAGCCGCCTGGAACGACTCGATGCGATCGGCGCGGGCGAACGTGAAGTGCGCATCGCCGCGACCGAGGCCGAACGCGCCGCGCTGGCGGTGCGCTTCGGCGTGCTGGCGGTCGAACGGCTCGACGCCACGCTCCGGGTCAAGCGCGAGGCGGCAGGGATCGTCGTGCGCGGCCGCGTCACCGGTGCGGTGGTCCAGGCCTGTTCGGTCACCGACGTGCCGCTCGACGCGACGATCGACGAGCCGGTCGCGCTGCTGTTCGTCGAGGCGCTCGACGAGCAGGAGGAGGTCGAGCTCGACGCCGGCGCGCTCGACACGGTCGAGATCGAGGGCGGCGCGGTCGACCTCGGCGAGGCGGCGGCGGAGACGATGGCGCTGGCGCTCGATCCTTTCCCGCGCAGTCCGGATGCCGAGACGGTGCTGCGCGAGGCCGGCGTGATCAGCGAGGACGATCATCGCCCGTACAGCGCGTTGCAGGACCTCAAGTCGCTGCTGGGCAAGGGGTAGCGCTTCCGCCCCTTCGTCATCCCGGCGAAGGCCGGGACCCATGGACACGGGCGGCAGATAGAACGCACCGCACCAGCGTCCCCGCATCCGTAGGTCCCGACTTTCGTCGGGATGACGAGAGGGCGGGTGGTGCGGGCGCCCCCTACGCTTCGCCGCCGCGCCCGCCATGGCGCTGCTCGGTGAGGATCTGCCAGCCGGTGATGAACAGCGCCGCGACCAGCGGGCCGACGACGATGCCGCTGATCCCCGCCACCTCGATCCCGCCGAGCGTCGTCACCAGCACCAGCCAGTCGGGGATGCCGGTATCGCGCCCGACGAGGACCGGCCGCAGGATATTGTCGGCGAGCCCGATCACCGCGACGCCCGAGACGATCACCACGACGCCCTGCCACACAGCGCCGGTGGCGAGCAGGTAGATCGCGACCGGCACCCACACCAGGGCCGGCCCGATCGCGGGCAGCAGCGCCGCCAGCGCCATCAGCAGACCCCAGAGCAGCGCCGCCGGCACCCCGACGATCCAGAAGGTCACCGCGCCCAGCGCACCCTGCACGAGGGCAACGACGACCGACCCCTTGATCGTCGCGCGGACGACGGCGACGAACTTGTCGATCAGCCGGTCGGCGACCGGCCGTTCCAGCGGCAGCGCGTCGCGGATCACCGGCCCGAGCCGGTCGCCGTCGCGCAGCAGGAAGAAGGTGACGTACAGCCCGACGCCGAAGGCGAGCAGGAACGCCGCGGCATTGCGCCCGATCGACAGCGCCTGCGACGCGATCGACTGAAAGCTGCTGCGCAGGCCCTGCGCGATCCGCGCCTGTGCGGTGTCGAAGCTGCCGAGCCCGGCGCGGTCGAGCGGATGCTGCACCCATTGCGGCAGCGCGTCGTGCACCTGTTCGAAATAGCGCGCGAAATCGATCTGGCCGCTCTGCACCTTGGCATAGACGCCCGCCGACTGGTCGACGACCATGCCGGTGATCGCCAGCGCCGGGATGATCACCGCGACGAGGATGATCAGCAACGTCGCCGCCGCCGCCCAGTTGCGCCGCCCCGGCATCTTGGCGAGCAGCCAGTGGAACAGCGACTGGAACAGGATCGCCGCGAGCAGGCTCCACAGCAGCGCCGCGACGAACGACGACACGACGAGCAACAGCCCGCCGGTGATCAGCGCCAGGAACAGGATCAGCCCGCCCGATTCGAGCCGTCGTCTATCGATCACGTCATTCCCCTTCGTCGTCCGTCCCCGTGCGGACCGGGGCAAGAACCCGTCAGGACCGTTTCGGGTCCGTCTCGGTCCTGCGGTGAATCACGCAAAGGCGCGAAGGCACGAAGAAGAAGGAAGATTTGGTTCGCGCAGAGGCGCGGAGGCGCGGAGAGGTTGCGCCTGTGGAACGGTCACCGCGTACCACAAGCGTGGTCGTGACCAAATCGGCGCGCGAAGGCGCAGAGGAACGAGCGCGATGCCGATCTGCGCCGGAAAGATGAAGCGCCTTCGGCGCAACGGGCGCGCCTCTCGGCGCCTCTGCGCCTCTGCGCCTCTGCGCGCAAAACCTACTTCTCTCCGCGCCTCCGCGCCTCAGCGTGAACCGGTCTTCTTCGCGCCTTCGCGTGAAAATCAGCGCTCGTCGGGTCCGAGGCTCGGATCGAGGTCGCGCGGCCGTACGAACCGGCGCAGATCGCCGCCGCCCTCCGCCACCGCCGACCAGTCGGCGATATCGAAGGTCATCTCCGCCAACGTCGCGGTCGGATATTTCTCTTCGACCAGCACCCGCAACCCGTCCGGCGCCGCCGGCACCAGCATCAGCACCAGATCCTCGAGCCCCGGATTGTGCCCGACGAGCAGCACCCGCTCCGCCTCCGCCGGCAGGTCGTGCACCACGTCGAGCAGCGTCGCCGCCGAGGCGAGATAGATACGCCGCTCCCACGCAGGCGCCAGGTCGCGGCCATAGCCCGCCACCACCGCATCGAGCGTCTCGCCGACGCGCACCGCCGGCGAGGCGACGACGTGATCGAAGGCGAGGTCGAGGCTGCGCATCTTCCGGCCCACCGTTTCGGCGGCGCGCCTGCCCTTGGCGTTGAGCGGGCGGTCGAAATCGCGGCTCACCGGATCGTCCCAGCCGGACTTGGCGTGGCGCAGCAGCGTCAGCGTCTTCAACCGGCGTCTCCGTGATGTGTCGCGAGCGCCGCCTCATGCCCGATGTGAGTCGGTAAGGAAAGCCGCGCCTGCACCCGCGCCACCGCCTCGTCGAGCGTCACCCGCGCGATGCCGACGCCGGGCGGAAACGCCGACAACAGCCGCGACGGCATCGCCGACGACAGCATCACGAACGCGCCGCGATCGTCGGCGCGGCGGATCAGCCGCCCGAACGCCTGCGCCAGCCGCGCCCGCACGATGCGATCGTCATAGGCCGACCCGCCCCCCGCCAGCCGCCGCGCGGCGTGCAGCACGCTCGGCTTGGGCCAGGGCACGCCCTCCATCACCACCAGCCGCAGCGACGATCCCGGCACGTCGACGCCGTCGCGCAGCGCATCGGTGCCGAGCAGCGAGGCGTGCGGGTCGTCGCGGAAGATATCGACGAGCGTGCCGGTATCGATCGGATCGACGTGCTGCGCGTGCAGCGGCAGCCCCTCGCGCGCCAGCCGGTCGGCGATGCGGCCATGCACGCCGCGCAGCCGCCGGATCGCGGTGAACAGACCGAGCGTGCCCCCGCCCGCGGCGACGATCAGCCGCGCATAGGCGTTGGCGAGCGCGGGCAGGTCGCCACGCTTGACGTCGGTGACGATCAGCACCTCGGCATTGGCGGGATAGTCGAACGGGCTCTTCGCCTCGAACCGTGAGGCGGCGCGGGCGAGATGCGGCGCCCCGACGCGCGCCTCCGCGGTTTCCCAGTCGCCGCCGCCGGTGAGCGTCGCCGAGGTGACGAGCGCGCCATGTGCCGGCTTCAGCACGATCTCGGCGAACGGCCGCGTCGGGTCGAGCCAGTGGCGGTGCAGGCCGATATCATATTCGCGCCCCTCGACCCGGTCGACCGCGAGCCAGTCGACATGCGCCGGATCGACCGGGCCGCCGACGCGCGCGAGCAGCGACAGCCACGCCGCCACCGTCTCGGCGCGCCAGCCGATCGAGGCGATCGCCCCCTCGACGCGCGCGCGCGCCGGCGCATCCATCCAGTCGGGCGCCTCGGCGAGCACCGCCTCCAGCCGCCGGCCCAGCGTCACCAGCGGCCGCACCAGCGCATCGAGCGCCGCCGCGGCGGGCGCCGCCGCCTCGATCAGCTCGGGGGTCGGCTCGGCGAGTTCGGTCTCCAGCCCGTACCCGGCGTCGCCCGGCTGTTCGGCGCGCGCATAGGTCAGGCCGCGCACCGCGGCGAGCAGATGCTCGATCGGCCCGAACGGCGCGCCTTCGTTGATCCGCCCCAGCCAGCCGTCGCTGGCGAGATGCCGCGACGCCTCGATCGCATCCTGGATCGCGATCCCGCCCTGTTCGTCGTAGCTGGCGACGTCGGACAGCCGCGCCTGCAGCCCGCGTCGCCGGCCGCGCCCGCCACTCTCCGGCCCGAGGATCCAGCGCCGCAGCTCGATCGTCTCCTGCCCGGTCAGCGCGGTGGCGAACATCGAATCCGCCGCCTCGAACAGATGATGGCCCTCGTCGAAGACGTAGCGCGTCGGCCGTGTCGTCGTCTCGCGGCCGCGCGCCGCATTGACCATCACGAGCGCGTGATTGGCGATCACCACGTCCGCCTCCGCCGAGGCGCGCGCGGCGCGCTCGATGAAGCATTTGCGGTAATGCGGGCAGCCGGCATAGACGCATTCGCCGCGCCGGTCGGTCAGCGCGGTCGGGCCGTTGCGCCGGAACAGCGTCGGCAGCCAGCCGGGCAGGTCGCCGCCGACCATGTCGCCGTCGGCGCTATACGCCGCCCAGCGCGCCACCAGTTGCGCGAGGATCGCGGCGCGGCCGGCGAAGCCGCCCTGCAACGCATCCTCCAGATTGAGCAGGCACAGATAATTCTCGCGGCCCTTGCGCGTCACCACCTTCTGCCGGCGCAAGGCAGAATCGGGGAACAGCCGCTCGGTCTCCTTCGACAATTGCCGTTGCAGCGCCTTGGTATAGGTGCTGATCCACACCGCGCCGCCGGCCCGCTCCGCCCACAGCGAGGCGGGTGCGAGATAGCCCAAGGTCTTGCCGATCCCCGTCCCCGCCTCGGCGAGCACCAGATTGGGCGCGTCGCGTATCGCGCGCGGGGCGAAGGCATCGGTCGCCGCCGCGGCGAAGGCGCGCTGGCCGAGCCGCTCCTCGGCGCCATGGCCTGTGAGGTCGGCGAGCCGCGCCTCGGCGTCGGCGGGTGGGATCGCGACGGTCAACGGTGCCGGCCGCGGCGCCTGTTCCTCCCATTCGGGCAAGGTGGAGAACAGCCAGCGCTCGTTGACCTGCGGCTTGGCGAGCAGCGGTGCGAGCGCGGGTCCCCACGGCCAGCGCAGCCGGGTCAGCGACTGTGCTGCGGTCCACGCGCCCTCGCGCTCGGGCCAGTCGCCTTGCGTCACCGCGAGCAGCGCCGCCGCCGCCTCGCGCAGGAAGGCGGCGACGCCCTCGTCGGTGTCGGGCGGCGACAGATCGACCGCGCGCGCCAGCCCCCTGGGCGTCGGCACCGCGAACCGCGCCGGATAGAGGAAGGCGAACAGCTCGAGCAGGTCGAGCCCCGACAATTCGGGATAGCCGAGCCTTTGCCCCACCAACGGCGCGTTGAGCAGGATCACCGGCGTGTCGGCGGCGATGCGGATCGCCTCGCCGCGCCCGATCGGCCGCGTTCCCTCCGCGGTGGCGATCCAGATGCCGCCATGGCTGGCGTGAAGGGCGGGATAGGGGATCACCCGTGCCGCCATAGCCCGCCGGAACAGAATGGCAACCGGACGGCGGTGCAACTCGGCGGCGCATCGCACGTTCGGCACGGGTCATCCGCCTGATAAGGATCAGTCTTCATGCGTACTCTGCTGTTCGCGCTCGGCGCCGTCTCGCTCGCCCTTCCCGCCAGCATCGCGCTGCCGGTCAGCAAGGCCGAGGCACGCCATCATTACCGCAATTCGCACGAGCGCGGCTATCGTCACGTCAAGCGCTGCCGCCATTCGAGCGGCACCACCGGCCTCGTCGCGGGCGGCGTCGGCGGCGCCTTGCTCGGCAATTCGGTGCTCGGCCATGGTGCGCTCGGCACCGTCGGCGGCGCCGTCGGTGGCGCTTTCGCCGGCCGCGCGATCGACCGTACGATCACCGCGAAGGACCGCTGCCGCTAAGTCCCGCTGTCAAGAGAGTTGCCGTGAGCGCGCGGGGTGCTTAGTCCCGCGCGCACCATGACCGATATCGACCTGCGATCCGCCGCCCTCGACTCCAAGGCTTGGCCCTATGAGGAGGCGCGCAAGCTCCTCAAGCGCTATCCCGACGGCAAGGCGGATGGCAGTCCGATCCTGTTCGAAACCGGCTACGGCCCGTCGGGCCTGCCGCATATCGGCACGTTCAACGAAGTGTTACGCACGACGATGGTGCGCAACGCCTTCCATGCGCTCTCCGACCAACCGACGCGGCTGATCGCGTTCAGCGACGATATGGACGGCCTGCGCAAGGTGCCAGACAATGTCCCCAACGGCGACATGCTGCGCGAACATCTCGGCAAGCCGCTGACCCGAATCCCCGATCCGTTCGGCAAGTTCGACAGCTTCGCCGCGCACAACAATGCGATGCTGCGCCAGTTCCTCGACCGCTTCGGCTTCGATTACGACTTCGCCTCGTCCACCGACTATTACGAGGGCGGCCGCTTCGACGACGCCATCAAGGGCGTGCTGCGCCACTATCGGGGCATCCTCGACGTCATGCTGCCGACGCTGCGCGCCGAGCGCCGCGAGACCTATTCGCCGGTGCTGCCGGTCAGCCCGATCACCGGCATCGTGCTGCAGGTGCCGGTCGAGGTGGTCGACCCGCAAGCCGGCACGATCGCCTTCACCGACGAGAGCGGCGAGCGCATCGTCCAGTCGGCGCTCGGCGGTCTTTCGAAGCTGCAATGGAAGGTCGACTGGGCGATGCGCTGGGTCGCGCTCGGCGTCGATTACGAGATGGCGGGCAAGGACCTGATCGATTCGGTGACGCAAAGCTCCAAGATCGCACGCGTGCTCGGCGGCCGTCCGCCCGAGGGCTTCAACTATGAGATGTTCCTCGACGAAAAGGGCGAGAAGATCTCCAAGTCGAAGGGCAACGGCCTCAGCCTCGACCAGTGGCTGACCTACGGCCCCGAGGAGAGCCTCGCCTTCTTCGCCTATCGCGAGCCCAAGAAGGCCAAGGCGCTGCATTTCGGCGTCATCCCGCGCGCGGTCGACGATTATTGGCAGTTTCGCGGCAATTACCCGACGCAGGAGATCGCGCAGCGGCTCGGCAATCCGGTGCATCATATCCACGACGGCAAGGTGCCGACCGCGACACTGCCGGTCACCTTCGGCCTGCTGCTCAACCTCGTCGGCGTGATGGGCGAGGCGAGCAAGGAGCAGGTCTGGGGCTATCTGCGCAACTACGTCCCCGACGCGACGCCGGAGCGCGACCCCGAACTCGACCGGCTGATCGGCTATGCGCTGGCCTATGCCCGCGATTTCGTCGCGCCGACGCTCAAGCGCCGTGCGCCGGAAGGCGTCGAGGTCGCAGCGCTACGCCGGCTCGACGCCGATCTCGCCGCCTTGCCCGCCGAGGCGAGCGCGGAGGATATCCAGAACGTCGTCTACGAGATCGGCAAGACCGCCGGCTTCGACACGCTGCGCGACTGGTTCAAGGCGCTCTACGAAACGCTGCTGGGGTCCGAACAGGGTCCGCGGATGGGCAGCTTCATCGCGCTGTACGGCATCGCCAACAGCCGCACGCTGATCGCCGAGGCATTGGCGAAGACCTCTTAATTCCTCCTCCCCGCTAGGAGTGCCGGGTTGAACGGCCCCCGGCCGTTCAAGATCATGCCGGGGGCATGATCGACCCGGCACTGTGGCAGGCCCAAGGCCTGACGGAGGGGGAGGATACGGCGAACGTGGTCGTATGCGGAGACGCCCCCTCCACCACGGCCTGCGGCCGCGGTCCCCAGTGCAAGGTCGATCATGCCCCCGGCATGATCTTAGATTGCCGGGGGCAATCCAACCTTGGACTCCCGCTAAAGCGAGGAAGGATTTCCTCACGGAACCACCCCCGCCCGCCGGCCGTTGATTTGCTGCAACGCAGCAACGGCGGCTAAAAGATCCACATGACCCTACGCCAAACCGCCGAGGCCCATCCGGGCCTCGTCCATCTCGCGCTCGCCGTCGGCGGCTTCGCGATCGGTACGACCGAATTCGCGGCGATGAGCCTTGAACCCGATCTCGCGCGCGGGCTCGGCATCGATGCGCCGACCGTCGGTCACGTCATCAGCGCCTATGCGCTCGGCGTCGTCGTCGGCGCGCCGACGATCGCGGTGCTCTCAGCGAAGATGTCGCGACGCACGCTGCTGATCGGGCTGATGGCCTTGTTCGCGATCGGTAATTGCCTGTCCGCCCTCGCGCCGAGCTATGGCTGGATGCTCGTCTTCCGCTTCCTCGCCGGCCTGCCGCACGGCGCCTATTTCGGCATCGCCTCGCTCGTCGCCGCGTCGCTGGTGCCCGCCGACCGGCGGACGCAGGCGGTCGGAAGGGTCATGCTCGGCCTCACCGTCGCGACCATCGTCGGCGTGCCCTTCGCCACCTTGCTCGGCCAGATCGCCAGCTGGCGCTGGGTGTTCGGGCTGGTCGCGCTGCTCGCGCTCACCACCGCCGGCCTCGTCGCGTTGCTCGCGCCGGTCGACGCGCCCGATCGCGATGCCAGCCCGGTGCACGAACTCACCGCGCTGCGCCGCCCGCAGGTGTGGCTGACGCTCGGCATCGGTGCGATCGGCTTCGGCGGCATGTTCGCGGTCTACACCTATCTCGCCGCGACATTGGTCGAGGTCACCGGCCTCACGCCGCGCAGCGTGCCGCTGATGCTCGCCGTGTTCGGCACCGGCATGACGCTCGGCAACCTCGTCGTGCCGCGCTTCGCCGACCGCGCGCTGATGCCGACCGCAGGCGTGCTGCTGCTCTGGTCGGCGGCGGCGCTGTTGCTCTACCCGCTCGCCGCCGGCAACGTCTGGACGATGACCCTCGACGTCTTCGCGATCGGCCTCGGCGGCGCGCTTGGCGCGGTCCTCCAGACGCGGCTGATGGACGTCGCCGGCGATGCCCAGTCGCTCGCCGCCGCGCTCAACCATTCGGCGTTCAACACCGCCAATGCGATCGGACCATGGCTCGGCGGCCTCGCCATCGCCGCCGGCTTCGGCTGGACCTCGACCGGCATCGTCGGGTGCGGGCTGGCGCTCGGCGGCCTGGCGATCTGGGTAATCGCGCTGATCGTCGAGCGCGGCCTGCCGGCGTTCGCGATCGGGCGGCGTCATGCCCGCCAGTGACCCGCGGCTGGCGAAGGGGACGCCCGCCTACCGGCGGCTGACCCTCGCCATGCTGTTCGCCGGCTTCTCGACCTTCTCGCTGCTCTATTCGGTGCAGCCGCTGCTGCCGCTGTTCGCCGCCGATTATCACCTCAGCGCCGAGGCGGCGTCGCTGGCGGTGTCGCTCGCCACCGGGCCGCTGGCGATCGGCATCCTGTTCGCCGGCATCCTCTCCGATCGCGTCGGGCGGCGACCGTTGATGGTCGCCGCGATGTTCGCCGCCGGCGCGCTGACCCTCGCCGCCGCGCTGGTGCCGGGCTGGACGACGTTGCTCGCGCTGCGGCTGCTCACCGGCGTCGCGCTCGCTGGCGTGCCCGCGGTGGCGATGGCCTATGTCGCCGAAGAGGTCGACGTCGCCTCGGTCGGTGCGGCGATGGGCCTCTACATCGGCGGCAGCGCGATCGGCGGCATGGGCGGGCGCCTCGTCGCCAGCCTCGTCGCCGATGTCGCCGACTGGCGCTGGGCGCTGGGCAGCGTCGGTCTCGCCGGCCTCGTCATGGCCGAGGCGTTCCGCCGCCTCGCGCCGCCGTCGCGCGGCTTCGTCGCCGGCGCCGGCGGCAGTCCGCTCGCCGGCGCCGCGGCGCTGTTCCGCGACCGCGCATTGCCGCTGCTCTATGCCGAGGCGTTTCTGCTGATGGGCGTCTTCGTCACCATCTACAATTACGCCGGCTTCCGCCTGCTCGCCCCGCCCTACGGGCTCAGCCAGGCGGCGGTCGGCGGCGTCTTCCTCCTCTATATCCTCGGGTCGGCGAGTTCGGCGCTGTTCGGATCGTTCGCCGGCACCGTCGGGCGGCGGCGCGTCTTCTGGCTGCCGATCGTGCTGCTGATCGCCGGCGTCGCCGCGACCGAGGCACGCGCACTGGTCCTCATCATCCTCGGCATTGCTTTGGTCACGATCGGCTTCTTCGGCGCGCATTCGATCGCGAGCGCTTGGGTCGGCCGCCGCGCGCGGGCCAATCGCGGCCAGGGCGCCGCTTTCTACCTGTTCTTTTATTATCTGGGGTCGAGCGTGCTCGGCTCGGCCGGCGGCTTCGCCTGGACGCACGCCGGCTGGCCGGGCGTCGCGCTCTTCTGCCTCGCGCTCGGCGGCCTCGCGCTGCTGCTCGGCGTCGTGCTCGCGCGCATCCCGCCGCTGCCCGACCCCGAAATAAGCCAGCCTGCCGCGGTCGAGCCGTGAACCGATGAGTCGTTCTTGGCGACGGGATAGCTTTTCTTCCTATTCCCACTAAGCCGATGGGATATCTTCCACGCTGGAGGTATCGGACGATGACGACGCTGTATTCCGCCGATCGACCGCGCAGGGTGCGCCGGTGACGGCCGCTGCCGCCCCGCTGCCGTCGCGCACCCCCGGCGCCACGCTCGGCGAGGCGGTCGATGCGTTGCGCGCCGCCCGCGCCGATTGGCGCACGCGGCAGACCCCGGCCCGCGCCGCCGCCGCCTTCCCCTCGCGCGGCGCGATCGAGCGAATCGTCCTGCTCCTCGCCGAGGCGCTCTATCCCCGCCGTCTCGGCCTGCAGCAGATCGCACCGGCGGACGAGGACCGGTTCGTCGCCGCCAAGCTCGGCAGCGCCTTCACCGAGCTGGAGCGCGAGATCGGCCATGAGCTCGGCTATTGGCAGACGGAGGCGCGCACCGCCTTCGATCCCGACCAGGCCGCGACGATCGTCCGCCTGTTCGCCGACACGCTCGGCGACATCCGCCGGCTGATCGACAGCGATGTCGAGGCTGCCTTCCTCGGCGACCCCGCCGCGGGCAGCACCGACGAGATCCTCGTCTGCTATCCCGGCGCGATCGCCAGCCTGCACCATCGCATCGCGCATCAATTGTACGACCTCGGCGCGCCGATCGTCGCGCGGCTGATCTCCGAACTCGCCAACGAACGCACCGGGATCGACATCCATCCGGGCGCGCGGATCGGCGAACGCTTCTTCATCGATCACGGCACCGGCGTCGTCATCGGCGAAACCGCGATCGTCGGCACCGGCGTGCGCCTCTACCAGCATGTCACGCTCGGTGCGCGCAGTCCGCTCGGCGCCGCGCGGCGCGGTCCGCGCGAACGTTATGCCCGCCATCCGATCGTCGGCGACGACGTCGTCATCTATGCGGGGGCGACGATCCTCGGCCGGGTGACGATCGGCGCGGGCGCGACGATCGGCGGCAACGTCTGGCTGCTCGACGACGTGCCGCCCGGCGGCGTGGTGGTGCAGCCCGAAGCGAAGTTGCTCGCGCCCTCCGCCGGCCATGCGTTGCGCGACACGCTCGTCGCGGCGGTGGTGTGATGGGACGCCGCGCCGATCCAGAACGACGCCCGGTCATCGGCGTGCTCTGCTGCAGCGAGATGGCGGAGCGTCCGGTGCAGGCCGTCGCCAGCCGCTTCGTCGCGCCGCTTACCCGCCTCGCCGGTGCGACGGTGCTGCTCGTCCCCGCCCTGCCCGACGCCACCGATGTCGCGACGCTCACCGCGGTGCTCGACGGGCTGCTGCTGACCGGATCGCGCTCGCACGTCGCGCCGTGGCGCTATGGCGCGCGGCCGCTGCCCGACGACCAGATCGTCGACGAGGATCGCGACGAGGTCGCGCTGGCGCTCGCCGGCGGGATGATCGAGGCGGGCAAACCCGTGTTCGGCATCTGCCGCGGCCTGCAGGAGATCAACGTCCTGTTCGGCGGCAGCCTGTGCGCCGCCGCCGACGCCGGCCGCCATCATCGCGGCGCCTGGTCGGGCGATTACGATTCGCTGTTCCACCACGGCCACGACGTCGAACTGTGCGCGCGCGGCCGGCTGGCCGACGCCACCGGCGTGCAGCGGGTGCGGGTCAATTCGGTCCACCAGCAAGGCATCGACCGTCTCGGCAGCGGCCTGACGGTGGAGGCGATCGCGGCGGACGACGGGCTGATCGAAGCCGTCTCGGCGCGGCCGTGCGGGGCCGACGTGCTCGGCGTCCAATGGCATCCCGAATGGGATACGGCGAACTCTCCTGCGAGCCGCGCCTTCTTTTCCCTGATCGGCGCCGGCCTGCGCGGCGGCACCGACCCAGTTTCAACACGGAGGACTGAATGAAGATCACGATCCTGGCTCCGGCGCTTGCGCTCGCTGCCCTGAGCCTCGCCGCCTGCGGCCCCAAGACCGACGCCGGCAACAATGCCGCCGCCACCGACACGCTGACCCTCAACGAGGAAGGCGACGCCGGCTTGAGCAACAGCGGCGACTTCGCCACCGGTAACGACATCACGCTCGCCAACGACGCGGCCGCCGACAATGCGCTCGCGCCGGCCGCGGGCAACGCACTCTAGGCTTTCGGTTCGACGAACACGCCAGGTCAGCTCCCTAGGCGTAGACTGCGGCTCGACATTGCTGGTGTCGGGCCGCTTTTTTGCGTGCGACGCCGCTCCGTGTCACGGGCGGGCGCATCGCAGCGGCGAGCAGCCTTCGCTGCCCGCCGCCTTGGCCTCACAGTTTCTCGGTCAGCTCCGGAACGACCTTGAACAGGTCGCCGACCAGGCCGATGTCCGCGACCTGGAAGATCGGCGCATCCTCGTCCTTGTTGATCGCGACGATGACCTTCGAATCCTTCATCCCCGCGAGATGCTGGATCGCGCCCGAAATGCCGACCGCGATATAGACTTCCGGGGCGACGATCTTGCCGGTCTGGCCGACCTGATAGTCGTTGGGGACATAGCCCGCATCGACCGCGGCGCGGCTCGCACCGACGCCGGCGCCGAGCTTGTCGGCGAGCGGCTCGATGATCGAATGGAAGTTCTCGCCATTCTGCAGCGCCCGGCCACCCGAGACGATGATCTTGGCGCTCGTCAGCTCGGGCCGCGCGTTCTGCGCGATCTCGGCGTTGACGAAGCGCGACACGCCGGTGTCGCCCTGCGACGCCACCGCCTCGATCTCGCCCGATCCGCCCTCGGTCGCCGCCTTTTCGAAGGCGGTGCCGCGAACGGTGATCACCTTCTTGGCGTCCGACGACTGGACCGTCGCGATCGCATTGCCGGCGTAGATCGGCCGCGTGAACGTGTCTTCGCTCTCGACCGACAGGATGTCGCTGATCTGCATCACGTCGAGCAGCGCGGCGACGCGCGGCGCGACGTTCTTGCCGGTGGTGGTCGACGGCGCGACGAAGGCGTCGTGATGCCCCATCAGCTCGACGACGAGCGGCGCGATATTCTCGGCCAGCGCATGCGCGTAGGCGGCATCGTCGGCGACGTGCACCTTGCCGACGCCGGCGATCTTCGCCGCCGCCTGCGCGACGCTGTCGACGCCCTCGCCGGCGACCAGCAGATGGACCTCGCCGAGCTGCGACGCGGCGGTCACCGCGGCGAGCGTGGCATCCTTGACGGCGCTGCCGTCGTGTTCGACCCAGACGAGCGTCTTCACTTGGCAATCCCCATCGCATGCAGCTTGGTGACGAGTTCGTCGACATCGGCGACCTTGACGCCCGCCTGGCGCTTGCCCGGCTCGACGACCTTCAGCGTGGTCAGCCGCGACGTGACGTCGACGCCGTAATCGGCGGCGGTCTTCTGCGCGAGCGGCTTCGACTTGGCCTTCATGATGTTGGGCAGCGACGCATAGCGCGGCTCGTTGAGGCGCAGGTCGGTGGTGACGATCGCCGGCAGCGGAAACGAATCGGTCTCAAGCCCGCCGTCGACCTCGCGCGTCACCGTCACGGTGCCGTCGCCCAGCTCGACCTTCGACGCGAACGTGCCCTGGCCCCAGCCGAGCAGGCCGGCGAGCATCTGGCCGGTCTGGTTGTTGTCGTCGTCGATCGCCTGCTTGCCGAGGATGACCAGCTGCGGCTGCTCCTCCTCGACGATCTTGGCGAGGATCTTGGCGACGCCGAGCGGCTCGACCTTGGTGTCGCTATTGACGAGGATCGCCCGGTCGGCGCCCATCGCCAGCGCGGTGCGCAGCGTCTCCTGCGCCTTGGGCTCGCCGATCGAGACGACGACGATCTCGGTGACGCCCTTGTCCTTCAGGCGGATGGCTTCTTCCACGGCGATCTCGTCGAACGGATTCATGCTCATCTTGACGTTCGCCAGATCAACACCCGTCCCGTCCGCCTTCACGCGGGGCTTCACGTTGTAGTCAAGCACGCGCTTGACCGGCACCAGCACCTTCATCAGCTTCCTTCCGATTGCGCCCTCGACACCCGTTTCCGGCGTCGCATCGGCGGGTGAGATGGCTATTTTCCGCGGCTTTCGCAAGTCCGGTACGGGAAATGCCGCTTGCCGTAGCGGCAGTCTTCCTATGCCAAACGAATCGGGCCCGGACATGATGCCCGGGCCCGAAGATTTTTACGCATCTTCTTCCCCGCGCGGGGAAGCGCGACGGATCACGCCGCCTTCTGCACCTCGGCGACGATCTTCTTGGCGGCATCGCCCAGGTCGTTCGCCGGCACGATCGCGAGGCCCGAATTGGCGAGGATGTCCTTGCCGGCCTGCACGTTGGTGCCTTCGAGGCGGACGACGAGCGGCACCGACAAATTCACTTCCTTCGCCGCGGCAACGATGCCCTCGGCGATGATGTCGCACTTCATGATGCCGCCGAAGATGTTGACGAGGATGCCCTTCACCGCCGGATCGGCGAGGATGATCTTGAACGCCGCAGTCACCTTCTCCTTGTTGGCGCCGCCGCCGACATCGAGGAAGTTGGCCGGGAACATGCCGTTGAGCTTGATGATGTCCATCGTCGCCATCGCGAGGCCGGCGCCATTGACCATGCAGCCGATATCGCCGTCGAGCTTGATGTAGGCGAGGTCGTACTTCGATGCCTCCAGCTCCATCGCATCCTCTTCGGTGGTGTCGCGCAGCTCCATCAGGTCCTTGTGACGGAACATCGCGTTGCCGTCGAAGCCGACCTTGGCGTCGAGGACCATCAGCTTGCCGTCGTCGGTGACGGCGAGCGGGTTGATCTCGATCTGCTCGGCGTCGGTGCCGAGGAAGGCGTCGTACAGCTTTGACGCGACGTTGGCGGCCTGCTTGGCGAGGTCGCCGGTCAGCTCGAGCGCGGCGGCGACGGCGCGGCCGTGATGCGGCATGAAGCCGGTCGCGGCGTCGATGTCGATGCTGTGGATCTTCTCGGGCGTGTCGTGGGCGACGGTTTCGATGTCCATGCCACCCTCGGTCGAGGCGACCATCGAGACGCGGCCGGTTGCGCGGTTGACGAGCAGCGCGAGGTAGAATTCCTTGGCGATGTCGACGCCGTCGGTCACGTACAGGCGGTTGACCTGCTTGCCGGCGTCGCCGGTCTGGATCGTCACCAGCGTGTTGCCGAGCATGTCGGTCGCCGCGGCGCGAACCTCCTCGGCGGTCTTGGCGAGGCGTACGCCGCCCTTGGCGTCCGGGCCCAATTCCTTGAACTTGCCCTTGCCGCGGCCGCCGGCGTGGATCTGCGCCTTGACGACGTAGAGCGGTCCGGGAAGCTTCTCGGTGGCTGCGACGGCCTCTTCGACGCTGAGCGCGGCGAAACCGGCGGGAACGGGGACGCCGAACTTGGCGAGCAGTTCCTTGGCTTGATATTCGTGGATGTTCATGGCCTGCCTCGCGTTATGCTATGAAGAGGAGATTGGTGCGGCCTTTTGCACAGGCGGCGCGCCGAATCCACCCCGGATCGACAACCACGTTCGATCGTTATTGCAATCGCATCGCATTAGACGGAGCGCTTATGCCCTGGCTCCACGGCATCCCCCTCTTCCTCGTCACCGTGATTGGCATGGAGGCGTTCGCTTATGCCGCGCACCGCTGGGTGATGCACGGCCCGGGCTGGTTCCTGCACGCGAGCCATCATCGCAAGCGGACAGGCGTATGGGAGCTCAACGACCTCTATGCCGCGATCTTCGCGGTGCCGTCGTTCGTCCTGCTGCTCGGCGGGCTGCAATGGGGCTGGTGGCCGGGATTCGTCTGGATCGGCGCGGGGATCGCCGCTTACGGCGCGATCTACTTCGGTTTCCACGACATCATCGTCCACCAGCGGATCCCGACGCGCTATCTGCCGAGATCGGCGTACATGCGGCGCATCGTCCAGGCGCACCGGCTGCATCACGTCGTCGAGACGCGCGAGGGCAACGTCAGCTTCGGCTTCCTCGTCGCGCCGCGGCCCGAAGACCTCAAGGCCGAACTCAAACGGCGTGGTCGCCAGGGGGTGCGCGCACCGGCCGCGGAGCAGACGTTGGCAGAAAAGTAACCAATCGCTGCCAGTGTCCGGGTCATGGAACAGCCGACTTTCACGCCACCCTATGATCCGGCCGAGCCGGGTGAGGAAGCCCGTCAGGCGCTGCGCAAGTCGGTCAAGATGCGGGCGCATCTGCGCGACCGCGGCCAGACGCGATTCGAGATCGAGGTGACCGATCTGTCGCTCTCGGGCTTCCGTGCCGAGACGAGCTTCACGCTCTGGCCGGGCACGGTGGTGTGGCTGACGCTGCCGGGCCTCGCGGGGCTTGAGGCGGTGGTCGCGTGGCGCGACAAATTCAAATACGGCTGCGCCTTCGCCAAGCCGCTGCATCCGGCGGTGTTCGACCATATCGTCGCGCTCTCGCAGCGCTGAGCGGCACGCAACAACGGGGGCTGTCGCTTACTCCGTGCTGCCCTGGCACAAACGAGACAGCGCGGCGGCCGTCAATCGAACAGCGATGACACGCTGGTCTCGTCGGCGATTCGCTTGATCGCCTCGCCGAGCAGCGGCGCGATCGGCAGGTGGCGGATCTTGGCGGCCTTGCCGATCGATTCGTGATTGCCGATCGAATCGGTGATCACCAGCTCGCGCAGCGCCGAGCCCTCGACCCGCGCCACCGCGCCGCCCGACAGCACGCCATGCGTGACATAGGCGACGACATCCTCCGCCCCCGCCTCGCGCAGCGCCGCGGCGGCGTTGCACAGCGTACCCGCCGAATCGACGATATCGTCGATCAGGATGCAGAAGCGCCCCTCGACGTCGCCGATGATGTTCATCACCTCCGATTCGCCGGCGCGTTCGCGCCGCTTGTCGACGATCGCCAGCGGCGCATTGTCGAGTCGCTTGGCGAGCTGGCGCGCGCGCACCACGCCGCCGACGTCGGGCGAGACGACCATCAGGTTCTTGCCCTTGAAGCGCGCGTTGATATCCGCGCTCATCACCGGCGCGGCATAGAGATTGTCGGTCGGAATATCGAAAAAGCCCTGGATCTGACCGGCATGCAGGTCAACCGACAGCACGCGGTCGGCCCCGGCGACGGTAATCAGATTGGCGACCAGCTTGGCCGAGATCGGCGTGCGCGGGCCCGGCTTCCGATCCTGCCGGGCATAGCCCATATAGGGGATCACCGCGGTGATCCGCCGCGCCGACGCGCGCTTGAGCGCGTCGATCATGATGAGCATTTCCATGAGGTTGTCGTTGGCCGGGAAGCCGGTCGACTGGAGCACGAAGACGTCCTCGCCGCGTACGTTCTCCTGGATCTCGACGAAGATCTCCTCGTCGGCGAAGCGGCGGACCAGTGCATCGGTCAGCGGGATCTCGAGATAGGCCGCCACCGCCCGCGCGAGCGGAAGGTTCGAATTGCCGGTCATCAATTTCATTGGTCAGCTCCCGCCCGTATCGCCCCGCGCCTTAGAGCCACCGTCACAAAATCGAAAGCATCGAGACGCGAAGGCCACATGCTTGTCGCCGCGCGGCCGACTGACTAGGCCCCGCCCATGACCGTCACCACCCGCTTCGCTCCCTCGCCCACCGGCATGCTGCACGTCGGCAACATCCGGGCGGCGCTGCACAATTGGATGTTCGCGCGGGGTCAGGGCGGGCGTTTCGTGCTGCGCATCGACGATACCGATGCCGAACGGTCGGAAGAGCGATTCGTCGCGGCGATCCGCGCCGATCTCGGCTGGCTCGGCCTGACGCCCGACACCGAGGTGCGCCAGTCGGAGCGATTCGCGCTCTACCAGCAGCGGTTCGACGCGCTGGTCGCGGCGGGGCGGATCTATCCCGCCTATGAAACCGCGCAGGAGCTCGACCTCAAGCGCAAGATCCTGCTCGGCCGCGGCCTGCCGCCGGTCTACGACCGCGCCGCGCTCGCGTTGGACGCAGCGGCGCGCGCAGCGCTCGAAGCCGACGGCATCCGCCCGCACTGGCGCTTCAAGCTCGACCATGACGCGCCGATCGCCTGGGACGATCTGATCCGTGGCCCGCAGAGCTTCGATCCGAAGACGATGAGCGATCCGGTGATCCGCCGCGCCGACGGTTCGTGGCTGTATATGCTGCCCTCGGCGATCGACGACGCCGATCTCGGCATCACGCATGTCGTCCGCGGCGAGGACCATGTCTCCAACACCGCGCTGCAATTGCAGATGTTCGACGCGATGGAAGTGACGCCGCCCCGCTTCGCGCACGAGGCGCTGCTGACCGGTGCGGAGGGCAAATTGTCGAAGCGGCTGGGCTCGCTCGGCGTCGATCATTTCCGCGAGGCGGGGATCGAGCCGCAGGCGGTGATCGCCCTGCTCGCGCGGATCGGCACCAGCGATCCGGTCGAGCCGCTCGCCGATCCCGCGCCGCTGATCGCCGCGTTCGACTTCGCGCGCTTCGGCCGGGCGCCGGCGCGGTTCGACGAAGCGGAACTGGCGCAGGTCAATGCGCGCATCGTCCATCAATTGCCGTTCGATGCCGTCGCCGATCGCCTGCCCGCCGGCATGGGCGCGGCGGAATGGGATGCGGTACGCCCCAATCTCACCCGCGTCGCCGAGGCGGCGGACTGGTGGCAGGTGATCGAGGGGCCGATCGCCGCACCGGCGTTCGACGACGAGACGCACGCCTATCTGGCGCAGGCCGCCGCCGCCGCGGAGGCGATCGACTGGGCGGGCGACCCGTGGCACGCGCTCACCGCCACGCTCAAGGACACGACCGGCCGCAAGGGCAAGGCACTGTTCCTGCCGTTGCGGCAGGCGCTGACTGGCCGCGATCACGGCCCGGACATGGCGGCGCTGCTGCCGCTGATCGGGCGCGAGCGCACGCTGGCGCGGCTGTCCGCCTAAGCCGGCAGCTTACCAACCATCCGTCATGGCGAGGTCATCCGCACCGGTGCAGGATCACTTGACGTCGTAACGATACAACGTACCATCCCCTTACTGCAGGAGAATCGATCGAGTCGCACCCCTTCAAGGAGACGGACGATGTACGCCGACCGCTACGCCCAGCCGACCCGTTTCAACCCCGGCGGCCTCACCGCCGCGATCGCGATCAACGCCGCGCTGGTCGCCGCGCTGATGTTCGCCGGTCCGAAGATCCTGCCTGGCGCTCCCGAGCATGTGCTCGAAACCCGCAACATCCCGCTCGACCCGCCGCCGCCCGAACGACCGGTGCCGCAGCCCCGGCCGCAGGAGCGGGTCGCCAACCATCCGACCGAGCAGATCATCGCGCCGATCCCGCCGATCGCAATCCCGTCGACCTCGGACTTCACCACCAGCGCCGTCGACCCGACCCCGCCCGCCGGTCCGACGATCGGCACCGACCCCGGCCCGGCCGCCGCCGAGCCGGTCGCCCCGCCATTGCCGCCGCTGGTAGGGCCGCAGATCGACCCGCGCTATGCCGACGCCTTCCAGCCGGTCTATCCCGCCGTCGAGCGCCGCGCCAACCGCGACGGCCGCGTCACGGTGCGCGTGCTGATCGGCACCGACGGCCGGGTGAAGCAGATCGAGCGGCTCAGCGCGACCAGCGACGCCTTCTGGCAAGCGACGATGGAGCGCGCCACCCGCGCCTGGCGCTTCAAACCCGCCACCCGCGGCAGCGTGCCGGTCGAGGCGTGGCGGACGATGACGCTGACCTTCCGCATGGAGGATGCGGACTGAGGCGCGCGGTCGTCCCACCCGTCGCGTCCCCCGGGGGGCTGGCCTCGCCGCCCCCCGTCACCTATCTTGCCGCCATGCAGTTCTTCCGCCGCTTCTCGCCGCTCCACGCCTTTCGCGACCTGCGTTTCTTCCTGTCGCAGCGCGAGCCGCGCGATCTCGGCTTTCTGGTGGCGGCGATGGCGGTGACCGGCTTCTTCGTCTACGCCTTCATGCGCAACGACATCCCGCCCGAGCCGTATCAGCCCAACATCATCTACTTCAAGAATTACGCCGCCAATCGCACCGATGCGCAGATCAAGGCGCAGCAGGAGATCGACAAGGTCGAGCAGGACCAGCGCATCGCCGCGCAAAAGGCGCGCGAGGAGAAATTGCGCAGCCAGTTCAAGACGGTCGACGACGCGATGTCCAAGTGGGGGCTGTAAGTAGCGGCGACGACGCGCGCTGGATGGGCGCGGCGCTCGCGCTCGCCGAACGGACGCGCGGCCGTACCGCGCCCAATCCCAACGTCGGCTGCATCCTCGTCGCGGACGATCGCGTCGTTGGCCGGGGCTGGACGCAGCCCGGCGGCCGGCCGCATGCCGAGGCGATGGCGCTCGCCGCCGCTGGCGCGGCTGCGCGTGGCGCCACCGCCTATGTGACGCTCGAACCCTGTGCGCATGTCTCGCCGCGCGGCCCCGCCTGCGCCGACCTGCTCGTCGCCGCAGGCGTTGCGCGGGTGGTCGTGGCGCTCGGCGATCCCGATCCGCGCACCGACGGCGCGGGCATCGCGCGGCTGCACGACGCGGGGATCGCCGTCACGACCGGAGTACGCGCCGAGGACGCCGCGCGCAGCATGGCCGGCTTTCTGAAACGCCGGCGCCTCGCCCGGCCGTTCGTGACGCTCAAGCTCGCCACCTCGCTCGACGGCCGCATCGCATTGCCCGACGGCAGCAGCCGCTGGATCACCGGCGCCGAGGCGCGCGCCCACGTGCATCTCGAACGCAGCCGGCACGAGGCGATCCTCGTCGGGCGCGGCACGTGGGAAACGGACGTGCCGAGCCTCGACGTGCGGCTGCCGGGGCTGGAAGAGCGCAGCCCGTTGCGGGTCATCCTGTCGTCTCGCCCTCACCCTTCCGCGCCTGCGGCGCTCCCTCCCTCTCCCAATGGGAGAGGGAAAAGGCGCGCAGCGCCGAAGGGCGAGGGTGAGCGCGAGACGGTATCGATCGACTCGCCTGTCGCCATCGCCACCCTCCCCGCCGACCATATCCTCGTCGAGGGCGGCGCGGCGACCGCCGCCGCCTTTCTCCGCGCCGATCTGGTCGATCGCCTGCTGCTCTACCGCGCGCCGATCCTGATCGGCGCGGGCAAGGCGGCGCTCGGCGACCTCGGCATAGCCGATCTTGGCACCACCCATGGTCGCTGGCGGTTGCACGATGCGCGCGACCTTGGCACCGACCGTCTCGAGGTCTACGAGCGCACCCCATGTTCACCGGCATAGTCAGCGATATCGGCACCATCGAGACGGTCGAGGTCCGCGGCGACACGCGCGTCCGCATCGCCACCGCTTATGATACCGAGACGATCGACCTCGGCGCATCGATCGCCTGTTCGGGCGTCTGCCTGACCGTCATCGACAAGGGGCAGGAGGGGGATCGCGGCTGGTTCGACGTGCAGGCGTCGGGCGAGACGATCGCGCGCACCGCCCGCGATCAATGGACGGCAGGTCGCCGCCTCAACCTCGAGCGCGCGATGAAGCTCGGCGACGAGCTTGGGGGTCATATCGTCACCGGCCATGTCGACGGCATCGCCGAGGTGTTCGACGTCACGCCGGACGGCGAATCGCATCGCATCGGCTTCGCCGTCCCGGCGGCGCTCGCGCCGTTCATCGCCCCCAAGGGCTCGATCACGATCGACGGCGTCTCGCTGACCGTCAACGGCGTCGAGGACGACGGCGCGACGACCCGCTTCTGGATCAACCTCATCCCCCACACGCAGGCGGTCACCACGCTCGGCGGCCTCACCGAGGGGCAGGCGGTCAATATCGAGATCGACGTGCTCGCCCGCTATCTGCAACGCATGGAGCATTATCGTGGCCGCTAAACCCGAGCTGGGGCGTCTGCGTCACGCCTTTCTGTCCTCGCCCGAGGAGATCATCGACGAGGCGCGCAACGGCCGGATGTTCATCCTCGTCGACGACGAGGATCGTGAGAACGAGGGCGACCTCGTCGTCCCCGCGCAGATGGCGACGCCCGAGAAGATCAACTTCATGGCCAAGCACGGCCGCGGCCTGATCTGCCTCGCGCTGACCAAGAAGCGCGTCGACGAGCTCGGCCTGACGCTGATGAGCCGCAACAACGGCACGCGCTACGAGACCGCCTTCACCACCTCGATCGAGGCGCGCGATGGCGTCACCACCGGCATCTCCGCCGCCGACCGGGCGCGCACCATCGCAGTGGCGATCGATTCGTCGAAGGCGCGCGACGAGATCGTCACCCCCGGCCACGTCTTCCCGCTGGTCGCACGCGACGGCGGCGTGCTGGTGCGCACCGGTCATACCGAGGCGGCGGTCGACGTGTCGCGGCTCGCCGGGCTCAACCCCTCGGGCGTGATCTGCGAGATCATGAACGAGGACGGGACGATGGCCCGGCTCGACGACCTCGTCACCTTCGCGCAGTTCCACAATCTCAAGATCGGCACGATCCGCGACCTCATCGCCTATCGCCGCCGCTACGACCATCTCGTCGAGAAGCGGGCCGAGGCGCGCTTCACCAGCGAATGGGGCGGCGAATGGACCGCGCTCACCTTCTGGAACAAGGCGACCGGCACCGAGCAGATCGCGCTGGTCAAGGGTAAGGTCGATCCGGCGAAGCCGACCCTGGTGCGGATGCACGCGCTGTCGCCCTTCGCCGACATCTTCGGCGAGAATGGCGCACGCGAGGGGCTGCTGCGCCGGTCGATGGAGATCATCGCGGAGGAGGGCGCCGGCGTGATCGTCGTCATCAACCGTCCGCGCGCCGACCAGTTCACCGTCGCGCTCCAGGCCAAGGCCGGGACGCTGCCGGCGGCCGACATGGAGGAATTGCGCGACTATGGCGTCGGCGCGATGATCCTGACCGAGCTCGGCGTCGAGGAAATGGTGCTGCTCACCAACACCCACCACACGTTGGTCGGGCTCGACGGCTATGGCCTGTCGATCGTCGGCGAACGGGCAATCGAGACGGACGACTGACATGGCGCATATCCTCATCGTCGAAGCGCGCTTCTACGACCATCTCAACGACATGCTGCTCGCCGGCGCCCGCGCGGCGATCGAGGCGGCGGGCCATAGCCACGAGACGGTGACCGTGCCGGGCGCGTTAGAGGTACCGGGCGCGATCGCGCTGGCGGCGGATACCGACCGGTATGACGCGTTCGTCGCGCTGGGCGTCGTGATCCGCGGCGAGACCTATCATTTCGAGATCGTCTCGAACGAAAGCGCGCGCGGCATCATGGCGCTGACGCTCGACGGTCTGGCGATCGGCAACGGCATCCTGACCACCGAAAACGAGGCGCAGGCGATCGCCCGCGCCGACCCGGCGGAGCTCGACAAGGGTGCCGGCGCGGCACAGGCGGCGCTGGCGATGCTCGCATTGCGCGAGCGGCTGGCGTAATTACGTAAGGGTTTTGGCGCGCAGAGACGCGGGGACGCAGAGGGGTTTCGCCCGCTACGGCGGCCACGGCCCCGGCAAAATTCCGCACCGCTCACTCTGCCCAGATGTCTTCTGAGCCTTCGCGCGAACATTGATCCACGCGAAGGCGCGAAGGTGTCGTCCTCGTGCCGACGCCATGCCCCGATCCGCCGTCATGCGACGAGCAGGCTGACGCCTGCGCCACCCACACCCCCTTCGCGTCTTCGCGTCTTCGCGCGAACCAAAAAAGACCCGGTACGTCGCCGTACCGGGTCAAGGTCGTCCGCAGGAGGAACATCGTGGGGGGCGGAGGTCTCATGCCCCCGCCCCCGATAGGATCAATTATAGGCGCGCTCGCCGTGCTCGCCGAGGTCGAGGCCTTCCTGCTCGACTTCGGGAGCGACACGCAGGCCGGTGATCGCCTTGGCGACGAGGATCGCGATGACGGTGCCGATCGACGCCCAGACGACGGTGGTGACCACCGCTTCGATCTGGACGAGCAGCTTGGCGCCCATCGCATAATCCGCCGCACCCGGCCCGCCGAGCGACGGCGCATAGACGATGCCGGTGCCGATTGCGCCGATCATGCCGCCGACGCCGTGCACGCCGAAGGCGTCGAGCGCGTCGTCATAGCCGAGCTTCGGCTTGAGCACCGAGACCGCGAAGAAGCAGACCACCGAGGCGACGGCGCCGAGCACGATCGCGCCGAACGGCCCCGAATTGCCCGCCGCCGGCGTGACGGCGACCAGCCCGGCGATGATGCCCGAGCAGAAGCCCAGCGCCGACCCCTTGTGACCGCGCGCCCGCTCGACCAGCATCCAGAACAGCCCGCCCGAAGCGGTGGCGACGAAGGTGTTGAGCATCGCCAGCCCCGCCGAACCATTGGCCTCCAGCGCCGAACCGGCGTTGAAGCCGAACCAGCCGACCCAGAGCAGGCCGGTGCCGACCCCGGTCAGCGTCAGCGAATGCGGCGGCATCGGCGTGGTGGGATAACCCATCCGCTTGCCGAGCATGATCGAGGCGACCAGCGCCGAGACGCCGGCGTTGATGTGGACGACGGTGCCGCCGGCGAAATCCAGCGCGCCTGCCTTGAAGAACACGCCCGACGACGCCCAGACCATGTGCGCGATCGGGAAATAGACGATCGTCAGCCACACCGCGGCGAACACCATCACGGCGCTGAACTTCATCCGCTCGACCACCGATCCCAGCACCAGCGCAACGGTGATCGCCGCGAAGGTCATCTGGAAGCAGATGAAGACATATTCGGGGATCTCGACCCCGGCGGTGAAGGTCGCCGCCTGCGACGAGGCGGTGACGCCCTTGAGGAACGCCTTGTCGAGGCTGCCGATGACGTTCGACAGGCCGCCGGTGACGTCGGGGCCGAAGGCGAGGCTGTAGCCGTACATCACCCACAGCAGCATCGCCAGGCAGGCAACCGCGCCGATCTGCGTCATCGTCGACAGCATGTTCTTGGAGCGGGTCAGACCGCCGTAGAACAGCGCGAGGCCGGGCAGGATCATCATCATGACGAGGACCGTCGAGGTCATCATCCAGGCGGTGTCGCCCTTGTTCACCGTCGCGGCCGGCGCGGCGGCGGCGGGCGCCTGCAAGGCGGCGTCCTGCGCCCAAGCGGGCAGAGCGGCGAACGCGAGGGCGGCAAGCCCCGCGGTGCCGGCGATCTTCAATCCGTGCTTCATCCTGTTACCCCCCTCAGAGCGCCGAATCGTCGGTTTCGCCGGTGCGGATGCGCACCGCCTGACCGACGTCGAGCACGAAGATCTTGCCATCGCCGATCGCGCCGGTGTTCGCCGATGCCTGCACCGCCTCGACGACGCGGTCGGCGAGATCACCCGGACAGACCACCTCGATCTTGATCTTGGGCACCATGTTGGTGCTGTATTCGGCGCCGCGGTAGATTTCGGTCTGGCCCTTCTGACGGCCGAACCCCTTGACCTCGGTAACCGTCATCCCCGCCACCCCCAACGTGGTGAGCGCTTCCCTCACCTCGTCGAGCTTGAACGGCTTAATGATCGCAATGACCAGCTTCATCCCTGCCCCCTCGATTGTCCGAGGGGTACGTCGCAATCATCGTGCCAATCGCTGAAAGGGGGATATAGGCGTGCTTTGTGACGCGTCGTGGGGTTTGCCCGTTAGATAATTGTGCAGATGCGAGAGACTGCCTTAAAATTGGGCAGCATCGACGATCGCTTTGGCGGCATCGACATCTTCGTCATCGACCATCACTCGTACCGGGATCAGCAGATAGCTGCCGTCGGCGATGCTCGCCCCGCCGTCGAAGGCGATCGCATCGATCCCCTCGGAGTCGAGCCGCCCGACGATGATATTGGCGAGGTTGCGATCGTAGCGACCCAGTTCGACGAGGCTCATGAGACATCCCTCTATGGTCGCACGGCCACCCCTTGACGTCCGTTGACCGGCAGACCCATCGTCCATATCATCAGGTCATGGCAAGTACGCTCGACCTGCCGCTGAAGAGCACGCGTCAAATGAGCGTGACTGAAGTTCGCGCCGAGGCCGCGCGCTTCGGCGTCGCCCATGACGACGATGTCGAGTCCCTACGCGCAGCCTTGAAACATGAACTCGATCATCGCTGGCGCGAGCAGAGTCGCGAGTGGGCGGAGGCCGTCAATCGCTGGGTGGAACAGAACGGGTTGCCGCTGGAAAAGTATCGGCTGTTCTGATGGCGCAGTTCGACGTGTATCGCACGCCGGACGGCCAGCTTATCCTCGATTGTCAGGCGGACTCGCTAGGGTTTCTCGGCAGCCGTCTCGTCGTACCGTTGATGCGGCTTGAGGAAGCGCCGCCTCGCCGTGCGCGTCTCAATCCGATGTTCGACATAGAAGGGGAACGCTATGCGATGGTCACGCAATTCGCCGCAGCATTGAGCCGCGGCGCGTTGCAAACCTACATAGCCGATCTCAGCGCTTATCGCTTCGACATTATCGGCGCATTCGACATGATGCTGACGGGGGTGTGACGCAGGAATTACCCCGTCGCCGTCCCGCCCACCGTCAGCCCGTCGACCAGCAGCGTGGGCTGGCCGACGCCGGCCGGCACGCTCTGCCCGCCCTTGCCGCAGACGCCGATCCCTTCGTCCAGCGCGAAGTCGTTGCCGATCCCGGCGACCTTGGTCAGCACCGTCGGGCCGTCCCCGATCAGCGTCGCGCCCTTGATCGGCGCGCCGATCCGGCCGTTCTCGATCAGATACGCCTCGGTGCAGGAAAACACGAACTTGCCCGAGACGATATCGACCTGTCCGCCGCCGAAGCTCTTGGCGAAGATACCACGCTTGACGCGGCTCAGCAGCTCGGCGGGATCGTCGGTGCCGCCCTTCATGAAGGTGTTGGTCATCCGCGGCATCGGCGCATGCGCGAAGCTCTCGCGGCGGCCGTTGCCGGTCGGCGCGACACCCATCAGCCGCGCGTTGAGCCGGTCTTGCATATAGCCCTTGAGGATGCCGTCCTCGATCAGCACCGTCTCCGACGTCGGCGTGCCCTCGTCGTCGATCGACAGCGAGCCGCGCCGGTCGGGAAGCGAGCCGTCGTCGACCACGGTGACGCCCGGCGCCGCGACGCGCTCGCCGATCCGCCCCGAGAAGGCGCTGGTGCCCTTGCGATTGAAGTCGCCTTCAAGGCCATGGCCGATCGCCTCGTGCAACACGATCCCCGGCCAGCCCGGCCCGAGCAACACGGTCATCTCGCCCGCCGGCGCCGCCACCGAGTCGAGATTGACCAGCGCATGCGCCAGCGCCTCATCGATGCCGCGGTTCCACACCGTCGCGTCGAACAATCGATCGTAGAGATAGCGCCCGCCGATGCCGAACGTGCCGGTCTCGCGGCGGCCGTTCTGTTCGACGACGATCTGGATGTTGAGCCGCACCAGCGGTCGCACGTCGGTGGCGACGAAGCCGTCGGGGCGGACGATCTCGACCACGCTCCACGTGCCGGACAGGCCGACCGAGACCTGCGCGACGCGCGGATCGCGCGCCCGTGCCGCGGCGTCGATCGTCTGGCACAGGTTCACCTTGTCGGCGAACGGCACGAGGTCGAGCGGATCGGCGTCGGTATAGAGGTGGCGATTGTTGCCCTGCGGTGGCGACGCCTTGGCGCTCGTCGTCGGATCGATCAGCGCCATCGTCTCGCCGGCGCGGCGGATCGCCGCTTCCGACAGTTCGTTGGCATGCGCGAAGGCGGTCATCTCGCCCGACACCGCGCGCAGGCCGAAACCGGCGTTGGTGTCGTAGCTCGCCGTCTTCAGCCGGCCGTCGTCGAAGCCGAACGCCTCGGCCTTGCGATATTGCAGGAACAGCTCGCCGTCATCGGCGCGGCCGAGCGCATCCGCGGTGAGGCGGAGCGCGGCGTCGGGCGACAAAGCGTCGCGGTAGAGGAACGAGCGGGGATCGGCGGCTACAGTCATGCCCCCGATATAGGGGCGTTAAACGCTGGCGCCATCCGGGTGATCGGGCAATTTCGACTGGTCGGCGCCGTCGGCGGGTCCGCCAATCAGCACGAAGCGCCGGTCGCAATAGCCGCAATCGACATAGCCCTCGTCGTCGATCTGCAGGAAGACGCGCGGATGGCCGAGCGCGGCACCACCCGGAATATCGGTAGCGCCGTCACAGGCGACACGGCGTTGCGAGACGCGGATGGTTTCGGGCGGCGGGATCATGCGGAGGCGGATAGCAAGACGCGCGAGCCGCTTCAATCCTCCCGACGCGGGGAGGGGGACCGCCGTGCCGGGGAGGAATGGGTTGCACCCCATCACGATCCGCGTATTCCGCCTGCATGACCGAGGCCGCGATCCGCATCCAGAACCTCTGCAAGACCTATCAGGGCGGCAAGCGCGCGCTCGACGGGGTCAGTTTCGACGTGCCGCGGGGCCAGATCTTCGGGCTGCTCGGCCCCAATGGCGCGGGCAAGTCGACGCTGATCAACATCCTCGCCGGGCTGGTCAACAAGACCGAGGGCAGCGCCGAGATCTGGGGCTTCGACATCGACGCGCAGCCGCGCAACGCCAAAGCGTCGATCGGCATCGTCAATCAGGAGATCCTGTTCGACCCCTTCTTCACGCCGATCGAGACGCTGGAGATCCAGGCGGGCCTCTACGGCGTTCCCAAGGGCCAGCGGCGCAGCATGGAATTGCTGCGCGCGGTGCATTTGGAGGACAAGGCGAAGGCTTATGCCCGCACCTTGTCGGGCGGCATGAAGCGGCGGCTGATGGTCGCCAAGGCGATGGTCCATTCGCCGCCGGTGCTGGTGCTCGACGAGCCGACCGCGGGCGTCGACATCGAATTGCGCCAGCAGCTCTGGGCCTATGTCCGCCAGTTGAACGACGCCGGCGTCACGGTGGTGCTGACCACGCATTACCTCGAAGAGGCCGAGGAATTGTGCGACCGGATCGCGATCATCAATCACGGCCGGCTGATCGCCAACGAGCCGACCCGCGAGCTGGTCGGCAAGGCGCAGGAGAAGGTGGTGGCGGTCACCGTCGACCGCGACGTCGCGACGCTGCCGGTCAACGCCTGTTTCGGCAAGATCGTGCTCAAGGGCGCGCGGACGCTGGAGATCACTTATGCCAAGGACCGGGTCAACGCCGGCGAGGTGCTCGCGGCGGTCCAGCACGACGGCTTCGGCATCGTCGACGTTTCGACCAAGGAGCCCGACCTCGAGGACGTGTTCCTCAGCCTGACCCGCGCCAGCAACGCGTGACCGAAGCGACCCGCAACAGCGATGTCCTCATCGTCGGCTCGGGCGCGGCGGGGCTCACCGCGGCGCTCAACCTCGCGGAACGGTTCAGGGTCACCGTGCTCGCCAAGGGCGCGCTCAACGAAGGGTCGACCGCCTGGGCGCAGGGCGGGATCGCCGCGGTGCTCGAACCCGGCGACACGTTCGACAATCACGTCGAGGATACGATGGTCGCCGGGGCCGGCCTCAACGACCGCGATATCGTCGAATTCGTCGTCGAGGGCGCCCCCGCCGCGATCGAGCGACTGACGCAGCTCGGCGTCCCCTTCGCCACCGAGGGGAATACGCTCCATCTCACCCGCGAGGGCGGCCACAGCCATCGCCGCATCGTCCATGTCGCCGACGCGACCGGCTGGGCGGTGCAGGAGGCGTTGCAACGCGCCGCCGAGGCGCATCCCAATATCACACTCGTCCCCGATCAGGTCGCGATCGACCTCGCCACCAGCCGCCACGAACAGCGCTATTCTGGCGCAGGCAACGTCTGGGGCGTCTATGCAGTCGATCGCGGCACCGGCCGCGTCACGCTCTACACCGCAAAAGCGACGGTGCTCGCCACCGGCGGGGCGGGGCGCACCTATCTGTTCTCCACCGCGCCGCGCGGCGCGACCGGCGACGGCATCGCGATGGCGTGGCGGGCGGGTGCGCGCGTCTCCAATATGGAGATGATGCAATTCCACCCGACCTGCCTCTACCATCTCGAGGTCAAGAACTTCCTGATCACCGAGGCGGTGCGCGGCGAGGGCGGGCGGCTGATCAACCCGACCACCGGCAAGCGCTTCATGTCCTATTACGATGCCGAGCGGATGGAGCTGGCGCCGCGCGACGTGGTCGCGCGCGCGATCGACGCCGAGATCAAGCGCTACGGCCTCGATTACGTCCATCTCGACATCAGCCACCAGCCCGCCGGTTTCGTCCGCGGCCATTTCCCCAACATCTATGAGAAGTTACGCGGCCTCGGCATCGACATGACGACGCAGCCGATCCCGGTGGTGCCGGCGCAGCATTACACCTGCGGCGGCATCGTCATCGACCGCGACGGCCGCACCGATCTGCCCGGCCTCTATGCCGCGGGCGAGTGCACCGAGAGCGGATTGCACGGCGCCAACCGGCTCGCCTCGAACAGCCTGCTCGAATGTTTCGTATTCGGCGAGGCCTGTGCCGATCATATCGCGGCGCATTGGGACGGGCTGCCGCCTGTCCCGGTGATCCGCCCGTGGGACGAGAGCCGCGTCACCGATTCGGACGAGGAGGTGGTGATCAAGCAGAACTGGACCGAGATCCGCCGCTTCATGTGGAATTACGTCGGCATCGTCCGTACCACCAAAAGGCTCGAACGCGCGCAGCACCGCATCCAGATGCTGACCGAGGAGGTGGCGGACTATTACGGCCATTTCCGCGTCACCCCCGATCTGATCGAGCTGCGCAACCTGTTGCAGACCGCCGCGCTGATCGTCCGCTCGGCGCTGCACCGGCACGAGAGCCGCGGCCTGCATTATACGCTCGACTATCCCGAGACGCTGCCGGAGGCGGTCGATACGGTGCTGGTCCCGTAAGGGAAGCGATCGCTGCTCTCAGCCGGTCACCTCCTTGAACAATTGCCGTGCCGTCTCGGCGATCACCCGGCCGGCGCCGCGGTCGCCCTTGGCCATCGACGACATGAATGCCTTGGCCTGCGCCAACGTCAGATGCGGCGGCAACGGCGCGACCTCGGGATCGGTCTTCACCTCGAGGATCACCGGCCGGTCGGAGGCCAGCGCCGCCGCCCAGGCACCCGCCAGATCCTCCGGCCGCTCGACGAAGATGCCCTTCAGCCCGATCAGCTCGGCGAAGCGCGCATAGGGCACGTCGGGCAGGTCCTGCGTCGTCGGGAAGCGCGGATTGCCCTCCATCACGCGCTGCTCCCACGTGACCTCGTTGAGGTCCTCGTTGTTGAACACGCAGACGATGAAGCGCGGATCGGCCCAACGCTGCCAATATTTCTGGACGGTGATCATCTCGGCGAGATTGTTCATCTGCATCGCCCCGTCGCCGACAAGCGCCACCACCGGCCGCTCGGGATGCGCGAACTTCGCCGCGATTGCATAGGGCACTGCCGCGCCCATCGACGCGAGCCCGCCGGACAGCGACGCGCGCTGCCCCTGCTTCAGCTTGAAGTCGCGCGCATACCAGTTGCAGCACGATCCGCTGTCCGAGGTGACGATCGCATCGGCGGGCAGCTGCGGTGACATCTCCCACACCACGCGCTGCGGGTTGACCGGTTTGGCATCGGCCATCGCACGGGCCTCCAGCGTCTGCCACCAGTCGGCGACGCCCGCCTCGATCGTCTCGCGCCAGCTACTTTCGGGCTTGGCGTGGAGCAGCGGGATCAGCGCCTCCAGCGTCTCGCGCGCGCCGCCGTGCAGATTGACCTCGGTCGGATAGCGCAGCCCGAGCATGCCGGCGTCGACGTCGATCTGCACCGCGCGGACCTTGCCGTCGGGCGGCAGGAACTCCGCCCAGGGAAAGCCGGTGCCGATCATCAGCAGCGTGTCGGCGCCCTGCATCATGTCCCAGGACGGCTTGGTGCCGAGAAGGCCGATCGCGCCGGTGACGAAGGGCAATTCGTCGGACAGCACGTCCTTGCCGAGCAGCGCCTTGGCGACGCCCGCGCCGAGCAGGTCGGCGACGCGCACCACCGCCTCGGCACCGTCGCGCGCGCCGGCACCGATCAGGATCGCGACCTTCTCGCCGGCATTGAGCACCTCCGCGGCGCGGGCGAGGTCGCGCGGCTGCGGTACGATCAGCGGCCGGCTGTAGCCGACGCCCGAGCGGGTGAAGCCGTGCTGGACCTTGGGGTCCTCATAGGGTTCGTCCTGCACGTCCTTGGGCAGCACGATCACGCCGACGCCATTGCCCGCCACCGCGATGCGGATCGAGCGGTCGGTGACGTGGCGGACCTGCGCCGGCGCGGTCGCCTCCTGCACGTAATCGGCGACGTCGGCGAAGATGCGGTCGAGGTTGAGCTCCTGCTGGTAGCTCGCGCCGCGCACCGTCGTCTCCGCCTGGCCGGCGATCGCCAGCACCGGCGCATGATCGAGCTTGGCGTCGTACAGGCCGGTGAGCAGATGCGTCGCGCCGGGGCCGCCGGTGGACAGGCAAACGCCAAGCTCGCCGGTGAACTTGGCGTGCGCGCTCGCCATGAACGCAGCCATTTCCTCGTGGCGGACCTGGATGAACTCGATGCCCTCGCCTGCCTTCTCCGCGCGTTGCAGCGCGCCGAGCACGCCGTTGATGCCGTCGCCCGAATAGCCGTAGATGCGGGTCACGCCCCAGGCTTTCAGCCGGTCCACGAAGAAGTCGCTGGTCATCTGTGCCATGGCGGTCGTCCTGATTGCCCGATTGCGGCAGTAACGGACGGGCCGCGGCAATGGTGCCCCGCGTTTCGCCGTACCGGTGCTGCGGTTCGTCGCAGCCGAACCGATCGCCGGTTCCTCCGCACCGTTCCTCCGATAAGGATCGTCGCCTTGCCAGCTGAGGCCCCTATTCCCGTATGATAGCGTATGGCCGTCCGGCCCGATCGATCCTCATGATCGCCAGTTGCGCCGCCCTCGCCGGCTGCGGCTCGACCTCGCGGCCGATCGGCAGCGGCCCCGCCCCTGCCGAGACTCCGGCGCTCGCGGTGTCGATCCCGATCCCCGCCGCCGCACCACCGCCGCGCCGGGTGGCACCGGCACAGCTGACCAGCGCGATCGATGCGCTCGCGCGCAATTTCGACGGCAAGTTCGGCATCGCGATCCGCGCGGTCGACGCGGGATGGACGGTGACCTCGCCAGGCGCGCGGACGCGCCTGCCGCAGCAGTCGGTAAGCAAATTGTGGGTCGCGATGACGCTGATGGACCTGCGCGACCAGGGCAAGGCGCGGCTTGACGATCCCGTCGTCGTCCGGCCCGAGGACCTGACGCTGTTCCACCAGCCGATCGCGATGCTGGTCAAGGGCGACGGCTATCACACCACCGTCGGCGAACTGCTCACCCGTGCGCTGACGCACAGCGACAATACCGCCAACGACCGCTTGCTCACCTATGTCGGCGGTCCCGCCGCGGTGCGTGCGATGATCGAGCGCAAGCAATTGGGCGACATCCGCTTCGGCCCCGGCGAGCGCTTGCTCCAGTCGAGGACCGCGGGGCTGACGTGGAGCCAGTCGATGGCAGTCGGCGGCGGCTTCGAGGCGGCACGTTCGCGCCTGTCGCCGGAGGCGCGCACCGCGGCGCTCGACGCTTATGTCAACGATCCGCCGGACGGCGCGGCACCACTCGCGATCGCTGACGCGCTGTCGCGGCTGGCGCGTGGCGAGCTGTTCACCGAGACCTCGACGCGCATCCTGCTCGATACGATGGGCGCCTCGGTCACCGGCCGCGCCCGGCTGCGCGCCGCCTTGCCCGCCGGCTGGCAGATCGCGCACAAGACCGGCACCGGGCAGGATCTCGGCGGTCGCAATGCCGGCTTCAACGACGTCGGCCTGCTCACCGCGCCGGACGGACGCCGCTATGCGATCGCGGTGATGATCGGGGATTCGCGACGGCCGATCCGCGAACGGCAGCAGCTGATCCAGTCGGTCGCGGCGGCGGTGGCGAATTATGCGGGGGGCGGGGCGACGGGAGCCTGACCCCTATCGTCATCCCGGCGAACGTCGGGATGATTAAGGCCCTGTTACCCCAAAGCCACACTCCGCCAAACCCGGCGTCCATCCCAAGCAGAGGTTGGTGCCGCCCGGCCGATCGGGTAAACGCAGCCACGATGCCCCATCTCTATCTCGTCGACGGCTCGGGCTATATCTTCCGCGCCTATCATCGCCTGCCGCCGCTCACCAACAAACACGGCGAGCCGGTCGGTGCCGTCTATGGCTATACCGCGATGCTGTGGAAGCTCGCCGACGAGCTGCACGCGGCGGAGGGGCCGACGCATATGGCGGTGATCCTCGACAAATCGTCGAAGACCTTCCGCAACGATCTGTACGATCAGTATAAAGCCCACCGGCCGCCGCCGCCCGAGGATCTGGTCCCCCAGTTCCCGATGATCCGCGACGCGACCCGCGCCTTCTCGCTGCCGTGCATCGAGACCGAGGGGCTGGAGGCCGACGACATCATCGCCTGCTACGCCAAGGCGGCGCTGGCGCAGGGCTGGCAAGTGACGATCGTCAGTTCCGACAAGGATCTGATGCAGCTCATCGAGCCCGGCCTCGACCTCTACGACACGATGAACAACCGGCGGCTCGGCGCGGAGCATGTCGCCGAGAAGTTCTTCGGCATCGCGCCGACGCAGCTCGGCGACGTGCTCGCGCTGATGGGCGACAGCGTCGACAACGTACCCGGCGTCCCCGGCGTCGGCCCGAAGACCGCCGCCAAGCTGATCCTCGAACACGGCGACCTCGAATCGGTCCTTGCCGCCGCGGAGGGGATGAAGAAGGGCAAGCTGCGCGACAATCTGATCGAGCACGCCGGCATGGCGCGGCTGAGCCGCGAACTCGTCTCGCTGCGCTGCGACGTCGCGCTGCCCGAACCGCTCGAGGATCTCGAACTCAAGGGCATCCCCGACGCGCCGCTGCGCGCCTTCCTCGAACATCACGGCTTCCGCACCCTGCTCGTCAAGCTCGGCCAGGTCGCCGACGATCCCGTCCCCGCACCCGCCTCGGTGCCCTATGAAGCCGATCCGCCGTGCGAGCATGACGCCTATGAAACCGTGGTCGACGTCGAGACGCTCGACCGCTGGATCGCGCAGGCGCAGCATCAGGGCTGGGTGGCGATCGACACCGAGACGACCGGCACCGACGCGACCGGCGCCGATCTGGTCGGCGTCAGCCTCGCGCTCGGCGCCAACAAGGCGTGCTATATCCCGCTCGGCCACGGCGGCAGCGACCTGTTCGGCGAGACGCCGCCGCAGATCGAGCGCGACGCGGCGCTCGCCCGGCTGAAGGTCCTCTGCGAGGACGCGTCGGTGCTCAAGATCGGGCACAATCTCAAGTTCGACATGATCGTGCTCGGGCTGCATGGCATCGCGATCGCGCCGCACGACGATACGATCGTGATGAGCTTCGACCTCGACGCCGGGCTGCACGGCCATGGCATGGACGAGCTGGCGGCGACGCACCTGTCGCATAGCTGCATCGCGTTCAAGGACGTGGTCGGCACCGGCAAGACGCAGCGCGGCTTCCACGAGGTCGATCTCAAGGCGGCGACGCGCTACGCCGCCGAGGATGCCGACGTCACCTATCGGTTGTGGAAGCGCTTCAAGGCGCGGTTGCCCGCCGAGGAGGCGACGCGCGTCTATGAGATGGTCGACCGGCCGCTGGTGCCGGTGATCGCGCGGATGGAAATGCGCGGGATCAAGGTCGATCGCGAGCGGCTGTCCGGCCTGTCCGCCGAATTCAGCGGCCAGATCGCCGGGCTGGAGACGGTGATCCACGGTCTTGCCGGCGCGCCGTTCACGATCGGTAGCCCCAAGCAATTGGGCGACGTGCTGTTCGAACGGATGGGCATCAAGGGCGGCCGCAAGGGCAAGTCCGGCGTCTATTCCACCGACGTCACCGAGCTCGAGCGGATCGCCGCCGACAAAGATTCGCCCGGCGCCGAGATCGCCGCGCGCGTGCTCGACTGGCGACAGCTCACCAAGCTCAAGAACACCTATACCGATGCGTTGCAGGCGCAGATCAACCCGCGCACCGGCCGCGTCCACACCAGTTACTCACTGACCGGGGCGCAAACCGGGCGCCTGTCGTCGACCGAGCCCAATCTGCAGAACATCCCGATCCGTACCGAGGTGGGGCGGCAGATCCGCGACGCCTTCGTCGCCGAGCCGGGCAACGTCATCCTCGCTGCCGATTATTCGCAGATCGAGCTGCGGCTGGCGGCGCATATGGCCGACGTACCGGCGCTGCGCGACGCCTTCGCCAATGGCGACGACATCCACAGCCTGACCGCGATGGAGCTGTTCGGCGAGGTCAACCGCGACACCCGCGGCCGCGCCAAGACGATCAACTTCGCAATCCTCTACGGCATCAGCCGCTGGGGGCTCGCCGGGCGGCTCGACGTCAGCGCCGAGGAGGCGCAGGCGATGATCGACCGCTATTTCGAGCGCTTCCCCGGCATCAACACGTATATCGCCGAGACGACGCAGAGCGTGCGCGAGCGCGGCTTCACTACCACCCTGTTCGGCCGCAAGACGCATTTCCCGCGCATCCGCAGCAAGGTGCAGCACGAACGGCAGGGCGCCGAACGCGCCGCGATCAACGCACCGATCCAGGGCACCAGCGCCGATATCATCAAGCGCGCCATGGTGCGGATGGAGCCGGCGCTGCGCGACGCGGGGCTGCCGAACGTCCAGATGCTGTTGCAGGTGCACGACGAACTGGTGTTCGAACTGCCCGAGGGCGACGTCGATGCGGCCAAGCCGGTGATCGAGCGGGTGATGGCCGAGGCGGCGCAGCCGGCGGTGACGCTGTCGGTGCCGCTCGGGATCGAGATCGGGACGGGCGCGAGCTGGGGAGCGGCGCATTGATCGCTGACGGCGCGCGCTCGCCCTCACCCTTCGCCGCCTTCGGCGGCTTTTCCCTCTCCCGGCGGGAGAGGGAGGGAGGCGCGCCGCGCCGGAAGGGTGAGGGTGGGTGCGAGACGCTCACGATCGTCAACCCGTGACCGAATCGAAGGACATCGACGCGCTCGCCAAGGGCGGGCGCACCAATATCGCCGGCTTCGTGCTGCGCCTCGCCGCGCGTATCCCGTTCCTGTTCATCGCCGGCCGCCTCTACGGCCCGGATCTGGTCGGCCGCTTCGCGCTCGCCGTCGTGGTGGTCGAGCTTGCCGCGCTTGTCGCGACGCTCGGCCTGAAGCGCGGCCTTGCGCAGGCGCTGTCGTCATCCGACCAGCCGCATGTCTGTGTCGTCTGGGATGCGCTGGCGCTCGCCTTCATCCTGTCGATCGCGGCGAGCGCGGTGCTGATCGCCTTTCCGGAGGTGATGTACGCCAATACGCAGGTGACCGGGCTCGACCGATTCCTGCCGTGCATCATCGTCGCGGTGGCCTGGTCCGACGTCAGCCTGTCGGCGCTCGCCTATCGCCACGACGTCAAGGCGGCGGTGACCGCGCGCGCCGTGGTCGAGCCGTGGACGATCTCGATCGCCGCCTGGGTCTTCTCCTTCTTCACGATCAAGGACGGGCTGGTCCTGTCCTATGTCGCGTCGATGACCGCGGCGCTGATCGCCAGCTTCGTCCCGTTCCTGCGCAGCTACGGGCTGCCGCGCGGCTGGTCGCCGCATCCCGGGCAATTGTTCGCGCTCGCCCGCGCCAACGCGCCGCTCGCCGGCGCCGACGCACTGGAATGGGGCAGCCGCAACGTCGACCGCTTCATCCTCGGCGTGATGTTCGAGCCGAAGATCGTGGGCATCTATTATATGGCGCAGCAGGTCGCGAGCCTGCCGCAGAAGCTCAAGACCAGCTTCGATCCGATCCTCGGCCCGGTTATCACCAAGAGCCTCGCGGTCAACGACCGCGCCGCGATCGCGCATCAGGTGCGGCAGGTGGCGTTCTGGATCATGGCGGCGCAGGCCGGGCTGGCACTGATGGGATCGATCCCCGCGGGGGCGGTGATGGGCGTGGTCGGGCCGCAATTCGTCGCGGGCAGTGCGGCGCTCGGCTTCCTGCTGACGGCGGAGGTGCTCGCCTCGACCGGGGCGGTGTGCGAATCGGCGCTGGTCTATACCGCGCGGCATCGCAACCTGATCATCTCGATCGTCATGCTGGCGGTGCAGATCGCGCTAAGCTTCGCGCTGATCGTCGCGATGCGGCGGCTCGGCTGGCCGACGACGTGGCAGGCGGCGGGGCCGGCGGTGGCGCTGATGGTCAGCGTGGCACTGACGTCGGTGGTGAAGGCGACGCTGCTCGGTCGCATCCTGTCCGCGCCGGTGTCGCCGTGGCGCTGGCCGCTGCTGTGGGCTGTGATCGCGGCGACGCTGGTCGGTGGCTTGTTCACCGCGCTGCCGCCGCGGTTCGAATGGCTCGAACTGGCCGGCGGCGAACCGGCGATTGCGGCGACCTATCTGTTCGTGCTGTGGAAATGGGCGTTCGGCCCGGCCGACCGGGCGTTGTTCGGCAAGATGCCCAATGCCGAGGAGGCCACCTTGCCGAACGTGGGATCGCCCGTCCGGTAGACTTGGAGCCCTTCCCCCGCAGGGGAGGGCTATAGGCGTTAGTGGCGGAAGTGGCGCATGCCGGTGAAGACCATCGCGAGGCCCGCGGCGTCGGCGGCGGCGATCACTTCCTCGTCGCGGATCGATCCGCCCGGCTGGATCACCGCGGTCGCCCCCGCCTCGACCGCGGCGAGCAGGCCGTCGGCGAAGGGGAAGAAGGCGTCCGACGCGACCGCCGAGCCGATCGTCCGCGGTGTCGCCCAGCCCGCCTTGTCGGCGGCGTCCTTCGCCTTCCACGCGGCGATGCGCGCCGATTCCAGACGGTTCATCTGGCCCGCGCCGACGCCGGCGGTGGCGCCGTCCTTGGCATAGACGATCGCGTTCGACTTGACGTGCTTGGCGACCGTCCAGGCGAAGCGGCAATCGGCGAGTTCCTGCTCGGTCGGCGCGCGCTTGGTAACGACCTTCAGTTCGCCCGGCGTGCCGGCGTCGCGGCCCTGCACCAGCCAGCCGCCGGCGATCGACTTGGCGAACAGGCCGGCGCGCGCCGGATCGGGCAGGTCTCCGGTGAGCAGCAGCCGCAGGTTCTTCTTGGCGGCGAACAGCGCCAGCGCCTCCTCGTCGGCGTCGGGGGCGACGACCACCTCGGTGAAGATGCCGGTGATCGCCTTCGCCGTCGCCGCGTCGAGCGGGCGGTTGACCGCGATGATGCCGCCGAACGCCGAGACGGTGTCGCAGGCGAAGGCCTCGGCATAGGCCGCTTCGAGGCTGGACGCGGTGGCGACGCCGCAGGGGTTGGCGTGCTTGACGATGACGCAGGTCGGCGCGGCGTCGCGGAACTCGGCGACCAGCTCGAGCGCGGCGTCGGCGTCGTTGAGGTTGTTGTAGCTCAGCTCCTTGCCCTGCACCTGGCGCGCCTGGCCGATGCCGCGGACGCCGTCGTTGCTGGCGTAGAAGGCGGCGGACTGGTGCGGGTTCTCGCCGTAGCGGAGCGAGGCGGCGCGGGTCATCGTCACCGGCAGCACCGCGGGGAAAGGCTCGGCCTGATCGACGGTGCCGAACCAGCGCGCGATCGCGCCGTCGTAGCTGGCGGTGGCGGCGAAGGCCTTGGCGGCGAACAGGCGGCGCTGGTCGAGCGTCGTCTCGCCGGCCGCGACGATGGCATAGTCGGCGGGATCGGTGACGATCGCGACATAGGCGTGGTTCTTGGCGGCGGAGCGGACCATCGAGGGGCCGCCGATGTCGATGTTCTCGATGACCGTGTCACGGTCGGCGCCACGGGCGACGGTTGCCTCGAACGGGTAGAGGTTCACCACCACCAGGTCGATCGCGCCGATCGCATGGTCGGCCATCGCCGCGGCGTGCTCGGGATCGTCGCGGACGGCGAGCAGGCCGCCGTGGACCATCGGGTGGAGCGTCTTGACGCGGCCGTCCATCATCTCGGGAAAGCCGGTAACTTCACTAACGTCGCGCACAGCAAGGCCGGCGTCGCGCAGCGCCCTGGCGGTACCGCCGGTCGAGACCAGCTCGACGCCCTTCGCGGCAAGTGCTTGAGAAAGCTCGACAATGCCGGTCTTGTCGGAGACCGACAGCAGGGCGCGCTTGATGGAGATGGTGGACATGGTCTTCCTTTGCGGCAGTCGCGCGTCCCCCTAGCGGCGGAACATGCGTCCGAACAGGTCAGATCGCGCGTTTCAATGCCCAGCTCACGTTGGCGCCGCCCGCCGGCGCCTCGCCGCTGACGACGAGCTGTTGCGTGGCGACCGGGTGGCCCTCGCCGTCGATCCACAGCGAATCCTCGATCGTCAGCGTGCCGCCACGGCAGCGGAACTGCCAGAGCGCGCCACCGGGCAGGCGGAGCAGCGCCGCCAGGCCATCGGCGGTCGGCGACGCCTCGACCTGCGCGCCGAGATGGAAGCGTACCGCGAACGGCACGACGCCGAGCTTGCGGCGCCGGCCCTGCGGCAGCAGCGCATCCTCGCCGCGCAATTCCTTGCCGTCGCCGGTCAGCATCAGCTGGCGGCGGTGGACGAAGCCCCAGCGACGGACATAGCCGTCGTGGCTCGCCTCGATCCGGCTGGCGACGTCCGATTCCTGCCGCGACAATTCGACCTCGGCGACGCCGCGGCCGAGCGTGCCGTCGGCGAGGATCGCGGTCGAGTTGGAATCGCCCACCACCAGCGTCGAATGCGCCGCGGTGGTGCGCAGCCCCTCGGCATAAGCGGCCGGCAGTTGCGGCACCGCGGCGCGCGCGCCGCCGCAATTGACGATCAGCCGGGTCTCGCCATCGGAGAATTCGAAGGCGAGCGTCGAGGCGCAGCCGCCCTCGACCAATTTGGCGATCGGCGGCGGCGCGGCATCGACGATCAGCACCGCGCCGCCCGCGGCGAGCCGCTGATAGCCCCAGTCGCGCGCCTGGCGCAGCGGCCGGGTGCGCACGCCGCTCGCGGCGATCACCGCGGCGAGCGCATCGGGCATCGCCGGGCCGCCGCCCTGCCAGCTCGACAGCATGCCGTCGCCATGGGTGACGCCGAGCAGCGCCGGCACGGCACGGGTCAGCGCAGTCTGCGCCACGGCGGGCATCTCCTCGCGCCGTGCCGCATAGGTCTCGCGCAGCATGGCGAGCAGCATGATCGTGTCGAGCAGCATCACCGGGCTGCGCGACACCGAACCGCCATCCTCGCTGAGCCCGTTGGCGAGCGCGCGGGCGAGCCCCGCCTCGCCGAAACTGCGGCGCGGATCGCCGCCGGGGATCAGCAGCCCGGCCGCGACGACGCCGCACCAGGCGGCGATGCGCGGCGCGCCCGGCGGCGCCTTGTCGGCGCCGCGATCGAGGTGGCGGGCACCGCGCGCCAGCGTGTTGAGCACGCTGGAGCGATAGACGAGATCGGTCGACGACAGGATCAGCGGCGCATGCGCGGTCCAGAACAGCAGGCGCCGGCCCCACAGGTCGGGACGCCAGGCGAGCGGATCGACGCGCTCGGCATAATCGCCGAGCCAGCGCGCCATCAGCGCCTCGGCGATCGGCGCGCCCTGCGCGCGCGTCGCCACCGTCGATAGGTCGCGCAGCCACGCGAAGCTGTGGACGTACTCGGCGAAGGGCTTGCCCCATTCGCCACGCTTGAAGGCGAGCGTGTCGATCGGATGCGTCTCGCCGCGGAAGCTGAGATCGCCGCGCAGCATCGCCTGACCGCGGCGGACGTCACCGATGACGGGGTCGTCGGGGACGGCGATCAGTTTGAGCGGGTAGCGACCCTTGAGGCGCATATTGTGGATCGGCGTGCGCCACGTCAGTTTGTGCAGCCGTTCCGAAAGGCGCTCGGCGAGGCTGAGCCCGCGCTCGCCGCCGACGCGCATCAGGCGCTTGCCCTCCTCGATCCCGTCGGGCGGCGATTCGGTGAGGGGGGCGTCGGTCGGCGGCGACAGGTCGTTCATCCCGCCGCCGGGGTGCCGCGCAGCGCGGCGATGTTGGCGGCATAACAGGACGGGCCGCCGCGGAAGGCGGCGGTGCCGGCGACCAGCGCGTCGGCGCCGGCGGCGACGCAGCGTGCGGCGTGGACCGGATCGACGCCGCCGTCGACCTCGAGGTCGATCGCGCGGCCGGTCTGGTCGATCATCTTGCGGATCGCGGCGATCTTCCTGAGCTGGCTGTCGATGAAGCTCTGGCCGCCGAAACCGGGGTTGACGCTCATCACCAGCACCAGATCGACCATGTCGATGAGGTAATCGAGCATCTTGGCAGGGGTGCCGGGGTTGAGCACGACGCCGGCGCGCTTGCCGAGCCCCTTGATGTGCTGGATCGTGCGGTGGATGTGCGGGCCGGCCTCGGGGTGGACGGTGATGCCGTCGGCACCGGCCTCGGCGAAGGCGTCGAGATAAAGGTCCACCGGCGAGATCATCAGATGGACGTCGAACGGCTTGCTCGTATGCGGCCGCAGCGCCTTCACCACCGCCGGGCCGATCGTGATGTTGGGGACGAAATGGCCGTCCATCACGTCGATATGGATCCAGTCGGCGCCCGCGGCATCGATCGCGCGGACCTCCTCGCCGAGTTTGGCGAAGTCGGCGGAGAGGATGGAGGGGGCGATACGGACCGGTTGCATGGCCTTTCTCTCTAACCGCCTGTCCTTCTATTACAATGCGCTTGGGGGTGGGGTTAACCAAATCTGCGGCGGTCGTGTTCCGGGTCCGCCGCAGGGTGGACCTTCGGAAAAGTCGAAACGTCGCGAACGTCCGCGTCGGCGGTGGAGACGCACGGTGCTGCTGCGAAAGCAGGAGCCCAGGGTCACGTAGAACAACGCCTTACGGCGTTCGGGACTCCTGGGCTCCTGCTTTCGCAGGAGCACTGGGGCAGGTTCGAAGGGGGCCCGGACACGTCCGGGGGGACGGATTTTTCGCGGTGATCCGCCGGCGTCGACGGCGTTGCGCGGGATCCCCCCTTGCAGGCACTGGAAGCGGCTGACCAAGTCCTCCCCCGCCAGGGGGAGGAATGGGTCAGCCGCGTTTCAGCCGGGCGATGAAGAAGCCGTCGCAGCCGCCTTCGCCGGTCAGCATGTTCGGCAGCGTGCGGACGTAGCCGTCGGGGTGGACGGGGATGCCCGCCGGGAGCAGCGCCGCGTCCGGTGCGTCGATCGCATAGTCCGGGCGTGCTGACAGGAAGCGGGCGAGCTGGTCCTCGCCTTCCTGCCGTTCGAGGCTGCACGTCGCGAAGACGAGCGTGCCGCCGGGCTTCACCCAGTCGGCGGCGCGGGCGAACAGGCGCGCCTGCAGTGCCGCCATCTCCTCGATGATCGGCGGGTGGACGCGGTGCAGCACGTCGGGGTGGCGGCGGAAGATGCCGGTGGCGCTGCACGGCGCGTCGATCAGCAGCGCGTCGGCCGGCTCGGCCGGCGCCCATTTGAGCACGTCGGCGGCGATCACCTCCGCCTTCAGCCGCGTGCGGAACAGGTTCTCGCGCAACCGCTTGATGCGCGCATTGGAGACGTCGACCGCCGCCACGGTGAAGCCGGCGGCGGCGAGCTGGAGCGTCTTGCCGCCGGGCGCGGCGCATAGATCGATCGCGCTGCCGTGCGCGGCATCGGCGAGCAGTCGCGCGGGCAGCGAGGCGGCGACGTCCTGCACCCACCAGCGCCCCTCGGCGAAGCCGGGCAGATCGGTGACCGAGCCGGCGTCCGCGATCCGGACATGGCCGGGCAGCAGGCTGGTGCCGCCGAGTTCGGCGACCCAATGATCGGTCTCGGCGGGATCGGCGAGCGTGACGTCGAGCGGCGGCGGCGCGGCGATCGCCAGCGCCGCGCCGTCGATCATCGCGGCGCCCCATTCACCCTCCCAGCGCGCCTCGGCGAGCGGCGGCAGCGCCGGGATTTCGGGAAGCAGCACGCCCGAGCGGACGATCGCGCCGAACACGCCATGGACGAGCTTGCGCGGACCGCCGTCGACCAGCGGCAGCACGGTGGCGATCGCGGCATGATGCGGCGTGCCGAGGACGAGCGCCTGGACCAGCGCGATGCGCAGCGCCATCCGCGCCTTGGCATCGTCGGGCAGCGGCCGTTCGGTGACCGAATCGATCAGCGCGTCGAGATCGGGCAGCCGGCGCAGCACCTCGGCGGCGATGGCATGCGCGAGGCCACGATCGGGGCCGTAGACGTGACGCGTCGCGGCGACGAGCGCCTGTTCGAGCGGCTCGCCGCGGCGCAGGACCGCATCGAGCAGGCGCAGCGCGGCGCGGCGGGAGGGGGTGCCGAGCGCATCGGAATCGGTATTGGAAGAACGGGGCAAACTTGTCTTACCTGACGGTGGGGACCATGTGGAATCCACCCCTTAGACCGGAGAGACGCAATGGGCCAACGTCCCGAGCATGTGAAGCCGCCCGCTTATCTGAGCCAGAATCCGCCGGTGCCGCAGCCGGAGGCGAAAAAGTCCGCACAGCCCGACCCGCTTGGCCTTGATCCGACGCGCTATGGCGATTGGGAGCTGAAAGGTATTGCGATCGACTTCTGACCATAACGGAACCATATCGGCCTGATGCGCGTCCATGATGCATGTTAGCGTGGCGTCAGGCTCGGGCCGAACGATGGGTGTGAGGCCGGGGTTTTGAGGCCCGACAGGCGCGTCCTCCTGCTGGTCCTCGTCGGGGCGATACCGCTGATGGCCCTCCTCGTCATCGCGGCCTTTCCGTTCGGGATGCTCAAGGGCGTCGTCGCCGACCGGCTGAGCAAGCGCTTCGGGCGGCCGGTGACGATCGCGGCGATGGCGCGGACCGACGGGTTCGGCTTCACGCCGACGATCGCGGTGCGCGGAGTGCGGATCGCGCAGGCGGACTGGGCGGGTGGCGGCGACTTCCTGCGGCTGCGCGAGGCGCGGGTCAGTTTTCCAGTGTGGCCGCTGCTCACCGGCACGTTCAAGCCGCGCGACATCGTCGTCGACGGATTGCAGCTCGCTCTGGTGCGGGCCGCCGACGGGCGCACCAACTGGTCGCGGCCGGGCGATCCGGAGCGCGGCGGATCGTCCAACGATCTCAAAGGGCTGACCGTAAGCGACAGCATCATCGCCTATCGCGACGACAAACGGCAGCGCAGCGTGCGCGTCGCCTTCGCGTCGGACGCGCAGGGGCTGCGCGCCAAGGGCAGCGGGACGATCCGCGGCACGCCGGTGCGGATCGCGCTCACCGGCGCCTCGGTCGCGCAGCCGGTGGCGGGGCCGTGGGCGTTCACCGCGACGATCGACGGCGCGGCGCTGCACATGCGCGCGACCGGCACGACCGACCGGCCGCTCGACACCGACGCGATGACGCTCGACGTCGCGGCGCGCGCCGCCGACCTGCGCCTGATCGACGCGGTGATCGAGGCGGGGCTGTTCGGGACGCAGCCGGTGGCGCTGACCGCGCACGTCCGCCATGCGGCGCCGCGGTGGATCGTCACCGGCCTCAAGGGCACGATCGGCCGGTCCGACATCGCCGGCCACGTCACCGTCGACAAGCAGGACGGGCGCACCAGGCTGGACGGCGCGGTGACGGCGAAACGCTTCGACTTCGACGATCTGTCGTCGGACGAGGGGCTCGCCAAGGGTGCCGCGCTGGAGCGCGCGATCGGGCCGCGGCTGGTGCCGAACACGCGGATCAACCTCGCCAACATCGACCGGACCGACGGGCGGATCGCGGTGCACGTCGCGCGCGTGTTCAGCCATGGCGGGGGCACGTCGGTGACGGGGATCGACGGCGTGCTGGCGCTCGACCACCAGCGGCTGCGGGTCGCGCCGCTGACCGTGCGGCTCGCCGGCGGGACGGCGCGGGGCAGCGTGACGGTCGACCAGCGCGGCGGGGCGAAGACGCCGATGCTGGCGGTCGACCTGCGGCTGGTCGGCACGCGGGTCGAGGCGTTCGACGGTGCCGCGGGCGCGTTCACCGGACGGGTCGAGGCGCTGGCGCGGCTGCGCGGGCGCGGCGACACGATCCGCGCGGCGGTCGGGCGGTCCGACGGCAAGATCGGCCTGACGATCCGCGACGGCAGCCTGCCGGCGCGCTATGCGGCGGCGCTGGGGTTCGACGCGGGGCGGGCGCTGCTCGCCGGCGGCGGCGACAGCGCGCGGCTGCGCTGCCTGGTGCTGGCGCTGCCGGTGCGCGGCGGGCGCGGCAGCGCGGCGCCGCTGGTCGTCGATACCAGCGCGAGCCAGCTGCACGGCGCCGGGACGGTGCGCTTCCCCGACGAGCGGATCGACCTGCGGCTGACCGGCGCGCCCAAGGGGCACAGCCTGCTGCGGCTGCCCGGATCGGCGTTCGTGACCGGCAGCCTCAGCGATCCCCGGCTGACCGTGCCGGCGGAGGTGAAGTCGGCCGGCAACATCTTCAAGGCGATCGGCCGCGCGATCACCGGCCGCCAGGGGCCGAGCGCGGTGGATGCCGATTGCGGCGGGCTGGTGGCGCGGGCGCTGCGATAAGGGGGGCGACGCTGCGATTCCGCTGACGTTTCCGCTCGCCGTGCCGTAGCGGCGCGGTTAGGGTCGGCGGCATGAACGACACCGCCTCCGCCACCGGCGCCAGCCTCCTGCCCGACAGCACCGACGCCTTCACCATCGCGCATCTCGCCGTTTTGGCGATCTTCGCGCTGCTGGTGATCGCCGCGATCGTCTGGGGGGCGCGGCTGAAGGCGCGGCGCAAGACCGCCGAACGCGATATCGAAAGCCGCAACGAGGACGTGATCGCCGCCGCCCCCGCCGAACCGACGCCGGTGCCGGCCCCGCCGCCGGCGCGGCGTCGGTT